>JABMRB010001165.1 GCA_013202865.1 Candidatus Nealsoniibacteriota bacterium
ATCGGCTCCACGCCTCACCGGCACATTTTTGCAGCGCCGGTTTCTCTTCCACTTGAGGCCTTGCCGCTTCCATGCTCGATGCGACAGCGGAAATGAGGCCGGGAACCACCGAATCGTGACAACCAGGGCACCTCTACCATGTGGTGCCCGATCCGGGGGACAAGGCCGTGGCCTTTGGCCAAAGTCCAATTGTTGAACGTGCAAATGCCATGCCGATTGCGGTGAGGACCGCTCACGCGGAATTCTCCGACGTCGCCTTGAGCACTTGTACCACCACGGATAATGCATTGCCTACTTGCTCCTGAAACGAACGGTCCGGAAACCAATTCGAGGTCATCGTATGGGAGCCGGAAGGCGCCGTCAACCTCTCGCTTAGTTCTTCAGATCGAGCACCGGTGTATCTGGAAAGGCGTCAATGCTCTCGATTTCGATCACGTTGTCCTTCACCGAAATGATCTTGCACTTGGTCATGGCGATCAGGTTGGGGCGAACCGGTGAGTGCGTGGCAAACACACCGCGTTTGGGGTTCTTCTTATCGCCCCGAGGATGGACCTGGAGGATCGAACGCTTCTCGGGCGTGTCGTTGCGGTCGAACCAGTACAACACCCAAACCTCCTTGAACTGATCCAACCCGAGCAGCCCCTCCTGGTACTTCTTGTCCACGACGATCGTGGTGTGCCCGTCTGTCTTCCTTACCCAACCGATCGGGTAGACCGTGAACTTCTTGACCGCTTGCTCTTTTTCGTCATCCGCCGCGAGGCCCGAGCCGGTCGACAAAACTCCGAGCAAGAGGAACAACGACACAACAGAAAAGCATCTCATGGATTTTCCCTCATTCAAAAGGAAGTGGAAACTCAAAAACCAAACGGAACGCTAAAAGGCTATTCGGCAGCAGCTTGCGGAGTGAAAAACAGACGGCAGAAACAGTGTCCTTCCGCGGACACTTCATCCATTATTTCCGGACACGGGCAGAGAGTATCCTGCCCCTTAACCGGCGGCTTATTCTCTTGTTTGCACGGATACACGGATTCGCGCAGCCAACTGGCCGCTTACCGGCCCACCAGCCATTGCAGTGCCAGGCAGGCCAGCCATCCCGTTCAGAAGCACGCCAATCCAAACACGACTGTCCGTATACTGATTTTCATAGTCTAGACTCCTGCTGGGTGGTAAGACGGGTCCCTCATTACTCGATATTGAATACCGTTCCAACGCAGCACTCGAAGCACTCATTGGGCAACTGGGACCACAGGTAGCTTGTGGCTCGGGTACCCGTGCAATGCGCAGTACCGATCCTCCGGAGGCCGTATCGCTTCAATGCCTTGACCGTGGCCTCCAGCCGCTGTGGAGTTGCACGCATCAGGTGCATGCCGCCAAGCACCGCGTGAATCCGGTCCCGACTCGTTAGTTCGGCAATGTAGTCCAGTGTGTTGACCACCCCGGCATGGGCACAGCCGAGAATCACGACGGTTCCGGCGGGCGTCTCAACATACAAGGCCTGATCGTCCGGCAACGGGTCGGGCTCCGTGCAGGACCGATCAACGTAGAAAGGGCCGCCCGTATCTTCAAAGTCGTTGCGGCGCGGGATCTCTCCCGTTACGTAGACTCCTTCCGTCACCTTTGTCGGTTTTCTTGTCCACACCAGTTTCTGCGTTCGCTGGCGTAGCGCTTGTTCATCAAGGTTGGGGATACCAATGCTGCGATGAGGCGGCGTCTTCTTCCGGTGGTATTTCTCCTGCAGTGCGGCCGGGTGGAGGTACAGGTTGACCGGTCCGGTGACGTCGAGCAAGTCCTTCAACCCGCCTGTATGATCGAAGTGGCCGTGACTGATTACAACCGTTTCGGCGGTATCCAGCGAGATCTCAAGGCACTTGGCATTGTGGCGAAGCACCTTGCCCTGGCCCGTATCGAACAAGATGCGCCGCCGGTCAACCTCGATCCAGAACGCCAAGCCGTGTTCGCCCAGTACGTCCGCCCCGCGCGCCGTGTTCTCTACCAAGACTGTAACCGAAAGATCGTGAATCATCATCATCATCTCAGTCTTCTCTTCTCCGGTCACTTTCGCTTCTCGAAGAGAAGCCATACACCCTGTCCGGTTCTCTCGTCCCCACTGGAGATCGCGCCCTGGCCCATCACCTCGAACTCGTTCAGCCCGGCTTCTCTTGCCCACTGCTTCATTTGCTCCGGGCGTCGAAGCTCGATAAAACGCGTCCATTTATCGGCCTCGTCTCCCTGCATCTTACTTTTCCGCTCTTGAATCAACTTCTCGACGGCCCATTTCGGATACCCGCTTCCGGCGCCGCCGCCGATGTACGCCTTGCCGCC
>JABMRB010001166.1 GCA_013202865.1 Candidatus Nealsoniibacteriota bacterium
CGAGGTAGTCGGGGTGCGCCTGAGATGCAAACGCCAACGGCCGGCCCGGGCGACGCTTGGCGTCGACACCGATCGTGGCATGGCACCGGGCACAACCGTACTGCACGACCACCGCCGAGCCCGCGTCGTGCAGCAAGTCCATCGCGAGGTCGGCCTCTAGCGATGCGTCGTGGACCAGGTACCGCGGGTTGACCGGCTCGGGGGCGAAGTGATCGCTCTCCCAATAGAGCTTCGCCGACGCGTCGGTGGAATCGGCCACGTACTGCACCCGGATCGGATGGTAGCCGTACTCCAGCCGGATCGACTCGCCGTCGGCCCGCTTGTCGCCAACGCGGATCTGCATCTGTCCATCGTAGCGGCCGAACAACCGATACTCGCCGTCGCGGTCGATCCGCACCTGACCGGTCCAGACGACCGAGAACGGGCCCGTCGGCAAGCGGTCGTCGGGCATCCCGCCGGCCCAGTCGAAAGCAATCGAGCGGTCGATCCGCGCGCACGCCGGTGCGTTGCTCGCCGCGGCAGGTGAGTATTGTGCCAACAGCCCGGGCACGAGCCCCGATCGGGCGGCGGTTTGCAGCCGGTACCAATCGAGATAGGCCGCGTCGACTTGCCGCGGCTTGACCGTGCCGTCTAACGCCGCGACGCCGAAGCGGACCGACAGCGTCTTGCCCGGCTCCAATCGAAGCGGCTGCGACTCGAGTGACGACGTGGCCACGAGAGACGCCGGGCTCTTCTCGCCGTTGGCCGCCCAGCCGGTCGGATGCTGCGGATTGCCCGGGGCGTCGAACACCGCGACGGTTACCTTGCCGTTGTCGGTCGCGGTCGTGCATGCCGCCCATGGAGCTCGGCCGTTGGCGGCCACGGCCTGACCGGACGCATTGAAGTATTGCGGGGCGGCGCTGATCTCCGGTCCGAACCGCACACCGAAGCCACCCGACTTGGACCCGCCGATCGTCAGCACGTCGACCGCGTCTTCGCCCGGTGTGACGTTCGATTGCCACAGCAGGATCTGCGGCCGCCCGGCATCGACCGCGGGGACAGTGAGCGTACGCTGTTCTTCCAGGATGACGTCGCCGTCGGGCGTTTCCCAGACAAGTTGTTCGACCAACACGGCCTGTTCGCGGTCGCCGCGCCGGTCGATTCGCAGTTCGAGCCACCGCTCATGGAGTTGCGTGCCCGCGCCGCCGCCGAAGTCCACCCCGTCGATCGTCCAGGCAAACATCAGATCGCCCGGCACGTTGACGCCGTCGGGCGAGTTGATCTCGGTGATGCGGGGGCCGGCGAGGTTCTTCGCATAGCGGTAGCGGACCAATATCCGGTCGCCTTGCTCAACGGTCACACGGTCGGCGTCGCGGAGGATGGTCAACGACTTGCCGACGATTTTCTCAGGTGCCTTGTCGGCCGCAACGCAGCAGGCCTCGGCAAGACCTAAGAAGGCGGCGGTGAGAACCATGGCAGCGTGAAGCGTTTCGGCTCGGAACTTTCGGTGCATATCAAGATCCTGCGGTTGGTTTCAGTAGCTGGATTCGCAAGAATTCAGCCGTTGCCGCATTCGACTGAATTCTTGCTACTAGCTCGATTATAGTTGGCCGTTTCGGTAGGAGCCACCGATCCGTTTTGCCGCTTGCGGCTTAGCAGCTTCTTGCACGACATTGCTAAGCCGCAAGCGGCAATAGGGGGTCGAAGAAGTGTTGCCCCATTTTGAACCTGGCCAATTTCTCGTCGGAAGCCCTTGCCTAAATACCGCAATCAGACCATTTTGCGGCAATTTCTTGGATTATTCCATATTTTGGCCCAATTGCTCTTGCACTTTGACGCTAGCATTGCTATCGTATTCGCCGTTGGGGTGGGTTGCTATGCGCCCACTTGTCGGTTTCCAAGCCGCTCGACAGTGTCGCCGGAAGCGTGGGACGCTGGCGGTTGGGCGGGTGTTATTGAGTTGGGACTGCACGATGCTCGTTCTATCGCGAAAGGTTGGCGAGAAGATCCTCATCGGGGACGGTATCTCCGTGACGATCGTCCGCGTGGCTCAGGGCGTGGTGCGCGTCGGCGTCGAGGCCCCGCAAGACATGCCGATCATCCGCGAAGAGATCAAGGGCCGGCTCGCCAAAGAGCCTCCTCCGCGGGAACCGGCGACGCGGCCGTGAGTGGCGGATGGAGACGATCGGCGGCGCCTTGTGGGCCGACGGTCAACATAGGACCCTTTCTTGTTTTCCGTTGCCGGTTGCAGAGAATCGCCGGGCTATCACCCTATTGCCACCCTATTGCAGGATTTGAAAGAGGTTACTGTATTGATCCGTCCATAGGGGCACGGTGAAATCGCCCGGGGCCTCTTCCGGCGGCCAAGGTTGAACCGCCTCCAGGAACTCCTCGTTGTCGGTCAGGAGCATCCAGTCGGAGCAGTAAGCCCACGGTTCCTCGAATTCCAGTGGCTCGTCGTAGATCCAGGTCGTCTTCAAGTGGAAGTGTTCCGCCAGTCCGCGCACGACCGGCGACAGGTCGAGGTACTGGTTGCTGATATGAATGGCGATGACGCCGCCGGGGGCACGGTGGCGCTCGTAGATTTCGAACGCTTCTCGCGTCAGCAGGTGGGTTGGGACGGCGTCGCCGCTGAAGGCGTCGAGCACCAGCACGTCGAAGTGCTGCGGCGCCTGCCGCTCCAGCGACAAGCGGGCGTCGCCCATGATCACTTCGCACCGGCCGCGGCAATCGCGAAGATAGGTGAAGTACGTCTTGGTCTCGCGGCGGTCCTCAGGGTGCTCCCGCCGCCAGCCCACGGCGTCGGCGATCCGCCAGACCTCGGGGTTGATTTCGTAGAAGGTGTACTTGTCTCCCGGCTGCGCGTAGCTGGCCAGCGTACCGACGCCCAAGCCCACGGCACCCACGCGCACCTTGCCGAGCTCGCGGAAATAAAGGATCGCCTCGCCCACGCCGCTTGGTTCACTGTAGTAGGTCGTGGCCCAGCGGCTCTTCTCGGGATCGGTGAATTGCAGGCCATGGGTGATCCGTCCGTGATGGAGAACGTACTGCCGCAAATCGGGATCGTCCGCGTCCTGTTCCTCCACGGAGACTACTCCGTAGAAGTTGCGCGCCCTGGCGACGACCTGCGAACTTGCGGATTCCGAGTTCAGGACGTGGACCCATCCGACCGCAGCCGTCGGCAGGACGATCAAGGCGGTCCAGACAATCAGGCGGCGCACCGGACGCGCGCCGCCGGAATTGCCAACCAGCCCCAAGACTGTTGCCGCGATCACGTAGCCGACCGCCATCGCGATTTGCCACTCCAAGAAGGTCTCGAAGAGTACCGGTGCCAACAGGCTGACGAAGGCGCCCCCCACCGCGCCGCCGGCCGCAATCAGCAGGTAGAACTCGGTCAGATGCCGCGGGTGGGGGCGAAGCCGCACGAGTTCGCCGTGGCAGACCATGCACACCAAGAACAGCATGGCGAAATACAAGACAAGCTCCTCGACGATCCCCAGACGGTTGACCAAGTCGTTGACCACGTCGCTGCCCACCATTTCGGAGAGGGAGCGGCCCGTGATCGACTCGCACAGAACGTTCGGCCCATCGGGGTTCTCCGCCACGACCACGGCCGCGATTGCCACCAAAGTCAACCCGGCCCACACGCTGCGCACGTACCACCGCTTGTGGTCGAAGCAGATGATGAACGACAGCAGGTATAGCGCCAGCGGCACGATCCAAAGAAATGGCACCACGGCCACGTCCTGGCAGACGTGGCTCGTGGCGGCCAGCAACATCAAGGAGCCACACGCCGGCAGCACAAGCCACAACAGCCGGCGCCGTAGCGTGGGCGGCGCTGCCGAATCACCGAGTTGGCCGGCGCTCGACTCGGCGGCAATGCGCGGCTGTGGTTCGCGCAATCGCCACAAGCACCACAGGCACCCTCCGCAGAGGGCGGCGTAGACGACGAAGGCCCCCGACCACAGAAACGACTGGTTCCGCAGATCGAGCGCCGGCTCGAACACGAAGGGATAGCTGAGCAGTGCCGTCAACGATCCAATGTTTGAAAGCGCATAGAGCCGGTAAGGCGAGCGCCGAGGATACGTGCGGCTGAACCAGGCCTGGACTAGCGGGCTGGTGGCCGAAAGGGCGAAGTAGGGAAGCCCGACCGTCCCCAGCAGCAAAATGAGAATGCGCCAGGTTGGCGCGTCGCTGTCGACCGGTTTCCAACTCGGCGCCGGTGCGATCGGCAAGAGCAAGAGCGCGGCCGCCACTATTGCCAGGTGCAGCGCCACCTGCCCGCGCGGCGCCAGCCAGCGCTGGAGCAAATGGGCGTAGACGTAGCCGCCAAACAGCAACGTCTGAAAAAACAGCATGCACGTGGTCCAGACCGCCGGGCAACCGCCGAACCAAGGCAGAATGTATCGGCTGATCAGCGGCTGCACCTGGAACAGCAGGAACGCGCTCAGCAGGATCGTGCTCGCAAAGCTCCAAATCGGCCAAGCACCCGATGCGTTCCGGGCTGCTTGCGGGGTGGTATGCACAGAGCGTCCCGGCGTCAGCCGGCTCCGGGGAGACGTGAACGGGAAGAAAAAAACGAAAGCCGCCGGAATGGCTCCGGCAGCTTCCGTGGATCGCAACACCGGGAACGGCCCGAGCGACGCAGCCCGGCCGTCGCAAGGTGGAGCACCTTGCTCTACTTGTCTCCGCCCTTCTTTTCCCGCTTCTTGCCGCCCTTCTTCTGCCAATCCTTTATCATCTTTTCCCTGGCGGCCTTGTACTCGGCCTCGGTGATCGCCTTCTTGTCCTTAGCGAGCCGATCCCACATCCTCCCGACAAACTCCTTGGCCCTCTCCTTCCGGTCGTCGGGCACGTTTTTCATGCGGGCCGTGACGAACTCGTCTTTCGTCAGCTTGCCGTCCTTGTTCGCGTCCATGTCCGCGAAACTCATCCTGGGGCGTTCGCTCTTCTTCTTCTTGTTGTCCTGAGCGGAGGCGTTCACCGCGAACGCAGCCACCACAGCCAAACTCAACAGCGTTGTCCAGAATCGCATCGTCACACTCCTCAAATAGGGGGGGTCGTGCTGGGCAGCGAATACGCCGCTGCGTTTCACCGCGCGCAGTGCTAATATCTTCTAAACCCCGTCGAGAGCAGATAGTTTCTCCGCAAAATGGTTGGCAACGGCCGCTACTAGCGGGTCTGGGCTTGGTCATCCAGCCCATGCATACCATCCGGACGCGGCGACGCCGCCCCGATAGCTTGGCCATCCGGCCGCGCTTCGGCGCGAGTGGCCCGGCCGTTCTGGGTGGCACCGACGATTTTTGCGCAGACGACTGTGCCATACTATTCGACTAACCCGCAAAATCGTCGGGGTTGCGCAGCAACGAGATGATCTGATTCTATCAAAACACCCAGCCGAGCGGCACCCCGACGGACTTCCCCTGCTCGTAGTAACGGGCCGAACTCCACTGCCATTCACAAGCCTGCTTGACGAGGCCCGCGGTGACCGGGTTCTTGTGCATGGTGTCGAGTTTCTCCAGGGCTTTCTTCTCGCTGTATAGGTTAAACGGGTAATACTTCGGCTGCCAGAACGGTTGCTTCACGTCGAACGACTTGCTGTATTCTTGCAGTTGTCCGCGCAGGAAACGTTTCAGTTGCCGGCTCGCCCGACTCTTCCAGACCTGCATGAATCCGCTCAGCCGACCGGCTTCAGGAAACCATACGGTAGCGTGGACGTGATCCGGCATAACGACGAATCCGCAGCACGTGCCGTCGTGTTTCTTCAACTCGGCCGCCAGCACACCCATGACGATCTGCCTTGCCCGCGGGTGATGCAGCGAGCGGCGGCGATAGCACGAAAACGTCACGAATTGCGCGTGAAGCTCGTCGTCGTAGATTCGTCGCTTGGTCATGGGACCATTATGCCATCGAGCCGTCGGCGACACAATCATCCAGTTGCTGCGCAACACCGACCATTTTCCGACTGAGCCTCCTCAAATTGCAGAGCTTAATGCGGAAAATGATCGGTGCTACCCGCTCATGCTGGCGATGTCAAATCCGCCGGGGCAGGACACTCTACTCCAACTCGACGACGTCCTCACCCTGCGAGTGTACCTCCACAATCTTCCGCCCATCGACGAGCACCTGGTACTTCACGCCCGCCTTGCCGTGGATGTGGGCCTTGCCGTTGCGGATCACTACCGGAAACGGGGCGGCGACGCGGTGCTTGGCGTCGGCGGCGACCGAGAGGAAGTCGACTTGCCCGTCGAGTGCGAGGCGGAGACTGACCAGGGCGGTCGGGTTGATGTCGGCCGGCTGGCGACGTTGGGCCGCTAGATGGAACGAGTCGGGTAACAGACCCACGTGCGGGCCGTCCGGGTACTGCTGCTGCTCGGCACTGAGCAGGATGCCTCGGGCGAGGTGGTTCCAGTCGAGCGAGTCGTCGTGCGGGGCCAGCATCGTCAGGGCGTAGGCGTAGACCCCGCCGACCCACTGCACGGGCAGGCCCATCCAGTTCGGTGCAACCCAGTTCGTGGCCCCGTAGACCGGCGGCGTGCTGTAGAGCATGATCGGGCGGCTGTCCCAGAGATACGTGAACGGCACACCGGAGAGCGCCCAGCGACGGGCCTCGGTGAGATACTCCTTGTTGCCGGTCAACTCGAATCCCCGCACGTAGGCCCAAACGAGGTAGGCCGAGGCGAGTTGGTCGGGCGTGTGCAGGGCGACCTCCCAGACCTGGGCGCCGCGGGGTGTGCGGAATCGCTTCATGTAGTCCAACGTGCGAACGCCCGCCGCCAGGGCCTGTTCGTCGCCGGTCAGCCGGGCGAACTCCAAGAGCATGGCCGCCGGCCGGGCACAGACACCGCTGGCCGTGTCCTCGAAGTGGCCCCGGCGATACTTGCCGTCGTAGTGGTACGAGCCGTCGGCCTGCTGCCGTTGGATAAAGCCGGCCGCCTCCCGCCGATAATGACCGAGCAACTCTTCGGCCCGGCCCGTGACGAAGTAGATCGTCCCGTTGCGCACATGGCCTCCGCCGGGTACCAGTCGCGTCAGCTCGGGAGCCTTGCCGGTGAGCCGATAGACGGTCGACGCCATGTCGGCAAACGGCTGCCGGCCCCACCGCTCGCCCGCACAATGGCCCCAGCCGGCGTCCGTCTTCAATGGCCCGTTGAGGCCCTTGAGGCAGAGGTCCCACTGCTGCTGCTGCGAACGGGGCGGCGCGGGCAGCGGCGGCAGGCCTTTCTGTTGCACGGCCCAATAGACCGTCTCCTCGGCCGAGACGCCGTCGATGCAGATCGTCGCACGGATCTTCCGGCCGCGCAGGGCCATGCGGTGATCGGTGTCGCAGTCAAAGAAGTTCGGTGTGGCGTAGACCGGCTGCAACGTCATGTCGTCCCAGGTCATCGCCACCGACGCCCGATCGGTAACGAAACTCATCAGCGGCATGGTCACCTTCATCGGGTCGGGGGCGTAGCGGACGTGCTCGGGTGTCTCGATGTCGAGCGTCGAGGAACTCTTCTCACCCTTGCCGAGGTATTCCAACCCGGCGAACAGGCCCTGTTCCAGCGAACCGAGCGCTCGGACAACCGGCCCCTCGCAAGGTTTCTTGGTATCGATCGCTACGGCGATTTCGTTGCCCGCAAGGGTCAGGTCGAGCGAGACGCCGTCGCCCCGGAAGCGGACGCCCGGGCCCCCTTCGACGGGCTTCATCGTCGGCAGTTTCCCGTCGCAGTGTACGATCGGCCCCAGGATCGCCACCACCTTGCCGCCACGCCGGATCCGTGCCGCCGAACCGTCCGCCGCGACTTGCAGCGAGACGTCGGAGGAAGGCGAATTGGAGCGAACGTCGATCCACCGCCCATCCACGTCCGGGCGATACACGAACACGGTCCGCCGCAGCGTGGGGAACTTGCCGCACTCGATCTCGATCGACACCGGCTCCACCGGCCGGGTGGCTGCGATCGGCCGGTCGACCGTCGCGACGGCTCCAGCGTCAACCGTGTGGGCCTTGCCGGCGATGGTAAACTCCACCGGCTCGGCGGCGTGGTTCTTCACGACGAAGCGGACCCGGCCGTCCTCGTGCCGGGCATCGTCGACCGTCAACGGATGCGGCGTGATCTTGAGCAGGCGAATCCAGTCGATCTCGAACTGACCGGGTGCCACGCCCGGATCGATCCGCAGGTCCCGCAGGCGACCGGGGGCATCGAACCGGGCGGTCGTCTCGTGCCACTCGCCGTCATGGTGCAGCGGCAGGGAGACCGCCCGTTTCTCGCTCCGGTCCGGCGACCGGTCGGTTGTCCAGAAGACGCGGCCCGTCCCGGCGGTTCGGCCACGGGCTCGGATCTGAATCGCCACCGGTCCGCCCGGTAGATCCATGCCACAGTGCAGGAAGGGGTCGTCGCCTGTGGAGTTAATTCTCAGCACGCCCGCTTCGGCCGAGACGGTACAGTCGTTCTGTGCCGCCCAGCCCTGCGTGTCGCGATCGAAGGTCCACTCGTGCGCCGTTTCAGACAGGACGGTCCGCGGGACGGGGTTGATCTGCCCGTCGGCCGAGCAGAGCATCGCGAGCAGGATAGTGGCGGTCAGATGCATGGCAATCGGTGTCCTTCTGGAGGCGGGAATTCGGCGGGCGATCGCGCCGAGCAGTTCCGATTGTCGCCCGCCGAGCGGCGGGCGTCAAGTGTGGGTAGCCCCGACACTTTTCCGCAGTATGCGTTGCCACTTCTTTCGCATTGTCGGAAAACGTGTCGGGGTTGCGCAGCAACAAGAGGTTCCCGGGGTAGATGCAGCGCCTCTTGTGGCTGCGCCACCCATCGCAAGCCCCGTGCCGACCAGACAGGCGACCCCGCCCCTACGCCGCCCGTTGCGCTGCGTCGACCGGCAATTGCACAACGACCGTGCGGAGTTGCCCGTCGCGTTCGATGAGTAGCGTCAGCACATCGCCGGGTGTCTTGACGAGTTCCAGAAAGGCGGGCTCGTCGGCGAAGTTTTGACCGGCTGCCCGGTAGATGCGGTCGCCGGCTTGCAGTTCGGCTTCCGCGGCCGGCGATCCGGGTACCACGTGCGTGAGGATCACCGTACCCGGTTCTGCCTCGTCGGTCCGCCACGTAATGCCCAGCCGCATCGGATTGCCGTCCAGTTCCACGGTCAACTGCACTGGCTCGGTGCGTCTCGGTCGGCGGACGACCACGGGAACTTCGTGACCGGCCAGCATCACGACGGACGCCAATTGCTCCGAATTGCTGATCTCGTGCCCGGCAAACTGCACGATCCGGTCGCCGGGGCGGATGTTGGCCCGGGCGGCCGGTGAACGCGAGCCCGTTCGCGATATCCGTACTCCGTACGACGAGTCGGCCTGACGTTGCCAGATCGCCCCCAGTCGGTCGGGGAGCCTTACCTTGTGGTCGTTCAGCTCCGCGTCGTCCGTCGGTGCGTGCCACTGGTCGTGTACGCCCGTATGGAGAAACAGCACGGGCATGCCTTGCTGGAAGAGCGGGTAGTGGTCGGCGTCGTCTTTGAATTCCCAGGAGAAACAATGTCCGGCAAATGCCGACGCGGAGCAAGGATCAGAGCAGTGTGCCGAATGGAGTCATCGGGCGGACGAACGCCGCCATACTGGAGCATAGGTCGTGGCTGCGAGAAGGTGCGAAAATCGCGAGGTGCGTTTCACGCACCCTACGAAGCTACGGATTGTAGTAAGCGCGATCCATCACCGTCCAGCCATCGCTGCCCGGCAAGGGCTTCTGCATCGGATCGCATTGCTTGAGCCACTCGACGATGCGCGGCTCGGCGTCCATCTTGGCCATGTCACCCTCGAAGTCGTCGCCCGTGTACTCGTAGTATCCGAACTCGTA
>JABMRB010001167.1 GCA_013202865.1 Candidatus Nealsoniibacteriota bacterium
CGGCAAGTATGGGTTTCTGACCTCCAGCCAGGATTGCAGCTTCCTGTCGATCGACGGCAAGGCGGTCGTCTCGGCCCCCGGTCGACACGGACCGATGTACCGCGCGAAACCGGGCAGCCGCGTCGACGTGAACCTCACGGTCGGCGAACACAAGTTTGAATACTACCACGCCGCGGCCGGGCCGAGCGCCATGATGGTGGCTGCTTGGGAGGTTTCGCCAACGGACGAGAAACCGAAGCCGACGGCCATTCCCGCCGACGCCTTTCGCGCCGGCTCGATCGGCCGGGCCGAGGCCGGATTCCTTTCCATGGGATCGGCCAAGATGATGCCCGACTTCCGCGTCGAGATCGCCGGCGACGTGCCGCTGCCGGACAACGACGAGGCCCTGATCGGCGTGCGGCTGATCGACGCCTCGCCCAAGGCGCTGACGATGCGAGCCAAGGTGTCGTGGGATTTCGGCGATGGCCAGACCGGCAACCAACTCAACGCGGACCACGTCTACCTGCGGCCGGGCGTCTATCCGGTGGCATACTCGCTCAAGCAGGGCACGCGAACGCTGTCGATCACCCAGCGGATCAACGTCGGCCGGCCGTTGCTGACGCGGAAGGACGAGCCGAAGTTCCATAAGCTCGACGATTATCTCCCGGTGTTGACAACGTACGACCCGCGGAAGCTGGACGCGGCAGCGTTGCGCCAATTGGTGCTCGCGTTCGAGGCCAAAGCAACGGCGCTTCGGGCACCGGCAGAAGAAGAGCCGCCGGACGGCCCGAAGCCCAGCGACACCACGGCGGAGGATCCGCTGCCGTACATCGAAGCGGCGGTTGCGGCGGGCAAGGTGGCGTTCCTGGAACCATCTGCTGCACGCGGGGCCGAGGACTTGTGCAAGTTGGCCAGGCTCGTTGGCCCCATGGCACGCGACGAATTGGGCGACTCGGATCTGGCCTATCAGATCTGGGCCGCCGCTGCCCGAAAGATCGACGTCGCCGAGCTGCGCTCTGAGTGTGCGCTGGAAGCGGCCGACGTGGCCGTCAACGATTTGCTCCAGGGCGACGAGGCGAAGAAGCTGCTCGATGCGGCGGCTGCCGCGCTGGCCGGTCGGCGCGACGGCCGCCTCGCCGGGCGACTGCAACAGGTCCGCGGCGATTACTACGCGGCCACGGGCGACGGCAAGTCGGCCCGCGAAGCCTATGCTGCTGCGGAGCAGATTCTCAGTGCCCCCGGCCGGGGAGGACCCAGTGCGGGTCGCCGATACGTCGAGCGAACCGCGTGGCGAGGCGCCCATGCCCGATCGGTCGAGGAGTTCATCCGCCAGGGCCAACTCGACCGCGCGGCCACGCGGCTCCGCCGTTGGCAGCGCGAGTTTCCCACCGAGAAGATCGACGGCTACCTGACGTTGACCTACGCCCGATACTGGGCCGCCCGCGGCAAGCCCGCCCAAGCGATTGCCCAGGTCGAGCAGTTGCAGGCGGTCGCCGCCGATTCACCCTACATCGATCGGGCGTTGGTGCTGGCCGCCGATTGCGAGGTGCGGCGCGGCCGGGCCGATCGGGCCCTGGCCACGCTGCACGGCCTGTTGAAAGACTACCCCGGCAGCCCGTTGGTTCCCGAAGTCAAGAAGAAGATTACCCAACTCGAATCGCCTGACGACATGTAGGAGGAAGGCCGTTTCGCAGCGAGCCGCGAGCCGCGTGGCTTGCCCCCGCGCAACCCACGGTGCGAAGCCGCAAGCGGCCGCGTAACGCCTGACCCCGCCCCCTCAACCCCGCCGCTGCCCCATGAACTCCACTCACTCTACAGCCCTCGTATCACTCCCACTCTTCCTCACACTCGTCCTGGCCCAACCGGCCGAGGCCGCCAAGGTGACCGTCGACTTGGGTAAATCGCAAGGTGTTACGCTGGTGGGGGCGTTGAACCGTTGGGATCAAGACGGCAACGAGCGGCGACCGGTCGATCCTAAGGCGAAGATCGACGCCCCGCACGTCGACGCGACCGCGACCCGCTCCGCCGACAACCGCTGGGTATTCGAGAATCTTCCGCCGGGCAAGTACGACTTGCTGATCCTGGCCCAAGGCCGCGTGCGCGTGGAAGGCTGGCAGTACGCCCCCGTGCGAGAGTTCGACCTCTTCCTCCCCGCCGACGCCGCCACCGACGAGAAGACGCGCGAATTCATCGTCGACCACGTTACCAAGTCGCGCCATTACGAGAACCGGATCGTCCCGCTCTACTTGGGCGGCGATAAGAAAGCGGTCCGTGTGCTTGTGATGCTGATCCGCGACGAGCCCACCAGCTACAAGCCGGGCGTGGGCACAATCCGCCACGAAATCTGGCAGTACACCTGGAATTACGGCGGCTGGCAGAAGGAAAAACGCACCCGAGTGATGGACCGCATCCTGCTACAAGTCAGCGAGCTGCGCCAGTGGACGTGGCTCTGGGACGCCCGACTCGGCGGGATCGAGGTAAAGGATTCGCCAGTGACAATCAAGTACGAAATCCCCACCGATTCGGCAGCCAAGCCGATCAAGGGATTGCGGCCGTATTAGCTGAGGGATGTAGGGGCTAGGGATTCGGGACGAGCGTTGGGGTGGCAGTTCAACTGCCACCCCAACACCCGTGTCTAATCCACAAAAGGACTGTTAGCCGAGGGCGGAAGCCCGCGGAGGAGTTGTGCAATTGTTTCCCAAGTCCCCAACATGACAACGAGCCCCCAGTCCCTAACCCCCAGTCCCTAACCCCCAGCCCCTAACCCCCAGCCCCTAACCCCCAGCCCCCAAATCACCATGCACCACAAGCTCTTCCACATCGCCGTGTCCGTCGCAATCCTTTCGCTCTTCGCCATGCCCGCTGCTATGGCGGCCGACGATGCCGGACCGCGCGTAGCCACTTTCTGCTGCGACGTGACGCCGCCCCGCGGTGGGCATCCGCTGATCTGGGTCACGCCCGTCAAGACGATTGAAGATCCGCTACTGGCCAAGGGCATCGTACTCGACGACAACGGCCGGCGGTACGTGCTCTGTGCGGTCGACTGGTGTGGGCTCTGCAATTCGTCGTACGACCTGTTCCGGCAGAAGATCGCCCGGGCGGCCGGCACCGAGGTGGCTCGCGTCGCGGTCCATTGCGTCCACCAGCACACGGCCCCGTACACCGACGGCGACGCCCAACGCTTGCTCGACCGGGAAACGGACCCGCCCGAGTACGTCGACTTCAAGTTCCTCGACGGCGTCACCGACCGGCTGGCGGCGGCGGTTGAGAAGTCGCTCGACCGGCTCGAACCGTTCGACCGCATCGGCACGGGCCGGGCCAAGGTCGAGCGCGTGGCCTCTACGCGGCGAATCCCCATCGCGGGCGGCAAGGTCCGCTCGCGGATGAGTTCCTGCACCGATCCGGACCTCCGCGCGATGACCGAGGGCACCATCGATCCGATGCTCCGGACGATCACGTTGGCCCGCGGCGAGAAGCCCCTGGTGCGGCTGCACTACTACGCCACCCACCCGCAGAGTTTCTACGGCGACGCCCGGGCGTGCAGCGACGTCCCCGGTTTCGCTCGCGCGCGACTCGAGAAGAAGGAGGGTGTTTTTCAGGTCTACTTCACCGGCTGTGCAGGCGACGTGGCGATGGGGAAATACAACGACCGCTCGCGACTCGCCCGCGACGAACTGACCGATCGGCTCTACGCCGGCATGGAGGCCGCGGTCGCAGCGACGCAATTCACCCCGGCCGGGAAGATCCAATGGCGCACCGCCCCGCTACAACTGGCCGTACGAACCGACGCCGGGTACACCATGGCCGACAACCGCGCCAAGATCGCCGACCCCAAGTGCAACGTCGTCGAGCGGATCCGCGCGGCCACACGCATCGCCTTTTCTGCCCGGATCGACCGGTCGATCACGTGCAGCGTGTTGCAGATCGGCTCGATCCAAATACTCCACCTACCGGGCGAGTCGATGATCGAGTTTCAACTCTTCGCCGCAAAACAAAGGCCGGACGATTTCGTCGCCGTGGCCGCCTACGGCGACTTGGGCCCCGGATATATATGCACGCAGGCTTCGTTCGGCGAAGGCGGCTACGAACCAACGGCCTCGCGGTCGTCGCCACAATCGGAAGCGGCACTCAAGGCCGTAATCCGCCGGTTGTTGCAGTCGGAGGACGACGGCGAGTGAGGTCACACCATTTAGCCGTCGGGCTTGCCCGGCGCGAAATGGATAAACGAATACGTGTCACACACCGTCGGTTGCGGAAGCGATAATACCTGCATGGCCAAACAGCGGATTTGCGACGAGCTACACGCCCAAGCAAGTGACGTTTGCGTGCGATCATCGGCGACGGCCGCTCGATCATCTGCTCGCGAGACAGGTTGCCACCCGCGTTTGGAGAACGGGTGCATTTGGGGTCAGGGCGGTATTAGGTATTAAGGCTTGCGTTTCGGCAACTTGACGATTAGGATTGCGTTATGGCACGGCCACTGAGAATCGAATTCCCCGGCGCGTTGTATCACGTGATCTCACGGGGAAACGAACGGCGGGCGATCGTGCGCGACGAGGCCGATCGCCGCAAACGGGTCGACTGGCTTCGTCGCACGGTCGAGACCTACGGCTGGCGACTACACGCCTTTGTGCTGATGAACAACCACGATCACCTCTTCGTGGAGACGCCCGAGGCCAACCTGTCGGCCGGCATGCAACATTACAACGGAAGCTACACGGGCTACTTCAACCGTCGGCACCGCCGCGCGGGGCACCTCTTCCAGGGCCGCTTCAAGGGGCACCTGATCGAAGAGGAGGGATACTTCCTCGAGGTCAGCCGATACATCCATCTGAACCCGGTCCGCGCCGGGGCGGTCGGACGGCCGGAGGACTGGCCGTGGGGAAGCAGCCCGGGCTACGTCCGCGGGGCGCGGAAGCTGGAGTGGGTGACCTACGGCCGCGTGCTGGGCGAATTCGGCCGCGCGGCGTCGCAGGCGCGGCGGAGCTACGGGCGGTTTCTTCGTGCTGGGCTCGAAAACCCGCCCGCCTCGCCTTTCGGCGACGCCTTCCGCGGCCTGCTGTTGGGCTCTTCCGCGTTTGTCGACCGAGTACGGCGGCTGCTCGACGAGAAACCGGAAGACCCGGGCATACCCGAGTTACAGCACCTTCGTCGGCGGCCGACACTGGAGAGGATCATGGCCGTCGTGGCGGAGCACTTCGACGTCGACCCGGCCGAGTGGGTTCCCGGACACCGCAGCAACGCCGCCGCCCGGGCCGTGGCCGCCTACCTCGCCCGGCGCTGTTTCGGCTACCCCGCGACAACGGTCGCCGCCGCCCTGGGCTACCGCGACCACGGCGGCGTCGGCGGGGCAGTACGCCGCATCGAACGGGGCACGACCCAACTGCAGCGGACCGCCAAGCGTTTGGAGAAACTGCTTAGTACCTAATACCGCCCTGACCCCAATGACACCAATGACCCCAATGACACTGACTGCCAATGACTGACCCCAATGACCAATGACATCGAACGGGGCACGGCCCAACTGCAGCGGACCGTCAAGCGTTTGGAGAAACTGCTTAGTACCTGATACCGCTCTGACCCCAATGACCAATGACTGACCCCCAGCGGACCGTCAAGCGTTTGGAGAAACGGCTTAGTACCTGATACCGCTCTGACCCCAATGACCAGTCAAGCGTTTGGAGAAACTGCTTAGTACCTAATACCGCTCTGACCCCATGGCTTACATGGCTTAGTTTGGAGTGGTCTGAGGGCGTAAATTCCGGGGTGCATTTGGGGTCAGAGCGGTATTAGGTATTAAGGATTGGCGTTCGGCAACTTGGCGATTAGAATTGCGGCATGGCACGGTCACGGGGAATCGAATTTCCCGGTGCGAAGCGGGGGACATTTCACCATGCCACCAAGTGCCGGGCAAGCCGGCCGCTAAACGGTGAATGCCATAGCGCGTACAGGAAACCTCGTCGCATGACCTTTCAACCCCGTAGTTTCATCTCCCACGACGCATCGCGCCGGGCTGTTCTCGTCCTGCTGGCAGTTGCGTGCCTGTCGGCCCGCACCGTACCCGCAGCCGAAGGGGACGCCAAGGACCCGCCTCGGGAAATTCGCCAAGGCGGCTACGTGGAAAAGGTCGATCCGAGCGTCGACTACACGGATCGCCTCCCGCGAATCCCGCCCAAGGAGCCGGCCGAGTCGCTCAAAACGTTTCACATCGTGCCGGGGCTGCGGATCGAACAGGTCGCCGCCGAGCCGCTGGTCCGCGACGCGGTCGACCTGGCCTTCGATGAGAACGGCCGGCTGTTCGTCGCCGAGATGATCCCGTACGCCGAAGGAGGCACGTCGAAATTCGGATCCCCGGGCGGGCGCGTCTCGATGCTTGAAGACACCGACGGCGACGGACGCTTCGACCGCAGCACCGTCTATGCCGATAAGCTCGTCTGGCCGACCGGCGTCGCCTGCTTCGACGGCGGGATCTTCGTCGCCGCGGCCCCCGATATCTGGTACTTCAAAGATACCGACGGCGACGGCAAGGCCGACGTTCGCGAGGTATGGATCACCGGCTTCGAGCTCAGCAACCCCAACGCCTTGCCCAACAGTTTACGTTGGAGGCTCGACGGGCGGATTCACGGCATGACGAGCACGACCGGCGGGCTGCTGCGGGCCGTGCAATGGGAAACCGGCGGCGGGAAGGTCAGCCGACCAGAGGTCGAGGACCGAAAGGCTGCGCCCGTGCAATCTCGCGGCCGCGACTTCAGCTTCGACCCCCGCACGGGCGAGCTGCGACTGGAAAGCGGCGGCTCGCAGTTCGGCATGACGTTCGACGCCTGGGGGCGGAAGTTCGAGTGCTCCAATAGTGCGCCGATCGAGATGGTGATGTACGAAGACCGCTACATCGCTCGCAATCCGATGCTGGTCGCCCCGTCGCCCTTGCTGCGGGTTTGGGTCGACGGCAACGCGATCTATCGCACCAGCCCGTTGGAGCCGTGGCGGGTGGTCCGCACCGAGATGCGAATCGGTGGCTCGTTCTCCGGCCCCGTCGAAGGCGGCGGCAAGGCGGCCGGCTACTTCACCGCCGCCTGCGGGGTGTTCGTCTACACGGGCGACGCCTGGCCGGCCGAGTATCTCGGCAACGCGTTCGTTTGCGAAGGGGCGGGGAACCTCGTGCATCGTATGCGGATTCAACCGGCCGGCGTGGCCGTCTCGGCCCATCGCACCGAGCAGAAGAGCGAATTCCTTACCTCGGATGAGATCTGGTTTCGCCCGATCCAGTTCACCGACGCTCCGGACGGCAACCTCTACCTGGCCGACATGTATCGCGAACTGTTTGAACACCCGGACGCCGTACCGCCGTCGGTGAAGAAGCACCTCGACCTGACCGCCGGCAACGACCGCGGGCGGATCTATCGGATCGTGCCCGAGGGATTCGTGCAGCCGAAGCCGGTGCGACTAGCCGATCTGTCGACGGCCGAATTGGTCGGCCTGCTGGAGCACGCCAACGGCTGGCACCGCCATACGGCCGCGCGGCTGTTGTACCAGCGGCGTGCGCGTCGCGCGATCGAACCGCTCTCGAAGCTCGCCGGGCAGTCGACGTCGCCGTTAGGACGAATGCACGCGATGCACGCCTTGGCCGCGCAGGACGCTCTTTCCCCGGAAATCGTGCTTGCCCGGCTCGACGACGAACACCCCCGTGTGCGCGAACACGCCGTGCGACTGGCCGAGCGGGTGCTTGCCGATTCGGTGCCCGTGCGGGAGAAACTCTGCACCATGGCCGGCGACGCGGACGTGCGGGTACGCTACCAGGCGGCGTTCACACTGGGTGAAATCCCCGGTGACCTCGCCACCGACGCCTTGGCTGCGATCGCCGCGGCCGATGCGGGCGACCGGTGGATTCGTCTGGCCGTGCTCAGTTCGTCGCTGAACCGCGCCGGCGAATTGCTCGCGCGGCTGGCGTCCGATGCGAAGTGCAACAACAGACCCGACGGGCTGGCGCTGATCGAAGAGATGGCCGAGCAGACCGGCCTGCAAGACCGCGCCGATCAGGTGGCCGAGGCGCTGCGGCTGATCGACTCGCTCGGCGCCGACCGGAAGCAACTTGTGCAGGCGGTCGTCCGCGGATTGGGCCGGGGGTTGGACAAGGCCGGCAGTCCGTTGCGGCAGCGGCTCATCTCCGGCGGCAAGGCTTCCGTGGTGCTGGCCGCGATGGTTCGTGAGTCGGTTGAACTGGCCGGCGACGTGCGGCAGCCGGTCGACCGGCGCGTGGGGGCCGTCCGGTCGTTGGCCCTGGCGTCGTTCGACGAGGCCCGCCGCGTGCTGGGCGACCTGCTCGACGGGCGGCAACCGCAGGAAGTCCAAATCGCGGCAGTCCGGGCGCTGAGCCGATTCCGCCGCCCGGAAGTGGCCGAAATGATCGTCGACGGCTGGCTCGGGTTCAGCCCCAAGGTGCGTGGCGAAGCGGCCGAGGCACTCTTCGCCAGGGCCCCGCGGCTCTCGGTCCTCTTGACCGCACTAGACCAGCAGCGAATCCGGCCCAGCCAACTCGACCCGGCACGGATCCGCTTCCTTCTCGATCATCCGGACGAGAAGATCCGCGAGCGGTCGAAACGGCTGCTCGGCAGTGCGAAGTTGGCGCCGCGCGCGGTGATCGTCAAGCAGTGGCAAGACGTGCTCAAGATGAAAGGCGACGCAACGCGAGGCAAGACCGTCTTCAAACGCGAGTGTGCCAAATGCCACCGGCTCGAAGGTGTCGGCGTGGAACTCGGACTGCCGCTGAACACGATCGGCAACCGTGGTGCCGAGACTATCCTGCTGAGCGTGCTGGACCCGAACCGCGAGGTCAATCCGGCCTATCTGAACTACGTGATCGTCACCGACGCTGGCCGCTCGTTGACCGGCATGATCACCGCCGAGACAGCCACCAGCATCACACTAAAGCGGGCCGAGGGCCAGGCCGACACCGTCCTGCGGACCAACATCGACGAGATGCAAAGCACGGGCCTATCGATCATGCCCGAGGGCCAGGAGAAACTCATCACGCGGCAGGAAATGGCCGACGTGATCGGGTATCTGATGTCGCTGGAGTAGCTTCGTCCCGCGTCGCCATTTGGGCCAGGCACCAGTCGTCGTACGCATATTCGAGCGTTCGGGCCGCCGACTCATTGATCCGAGTCTATTTCTATTACCGTTCCTCTTCCGGAGTGGGGCTGGATTCGGATACGGCGTCGTCAAAGGTCACGTCAATCCTGAAATTCGGATGATTCTTGAACCGAAGGTTCCTCCGTCCCCAGTAAGAGCCGTAGTACTGGCAGTTGTTGTCAACCCAGCGTGCTACTTTGGCCTTTTCCGCAGCAGTGAGTTTGGGCGAGCAACTGGCTGCCAGGGTGGCCGCTCTCTCTTTTTGACTGGGCGTTAAGTTCCAGACATCCAGGCCCAGCATCTTTAGCAAGACGCTCTGGTTGCCAAAGAGAGTGTGTGCCTCAC
>JABMRB010001168.1 GCA_013202865.1 Candidatus Nealsoniibacteriota bacterium
GCCCGCCTCGGCGGCCACCAAAACCGGCGACGTGATCACCGGCCAGGCTGGCTCGTCCTCTGGCGAGGCTGGACAAAACTACAACTCATGCTCGACGGCTACCTCGCCGCCAAGCGAAAACAATGTGGGTAAACCTAAGCCTAAGACCTATACTACACCCAGGTCACCGACGAAGGCGTCCGCAGGCTCAAGGAGGCATTGCCAAACTGCAGGATTTACCACGGCAGCCGTCCAAGTCTTGGTGCGCGGCGTTGCGAAGCAACGGGAGGGCGCAGAGCAAATGCCTCCTGTGGCTGCGCCACCCGGACGGATTTTGCGACCTGGCCACCACCAAGCACAACGCCTTCTCCGCAAAACCGGCCGGGCCACCCTCATCACCGGCTCACAGCGGCAGTACGGGCCTGCTGCTGGCAACGGTCACACGCCTTCAGCAGCGCACGGCGGGTGGATACTTCGGGATAGTCCTCGGCCAGTTTCCGGATGGCTTCGAGGCTGGCCGGGTCGGCGATGTTACCCAGTGCCTCGGCGGCCGCATGGCGGGTGTCCGTGGCGTTGTCGAGGTTGGCCACGACCGCCAGCAGGACCGGCACTGCACGCCGGTCGCCGATTTGACCCAAACCCCAAGCGGCGGCCGCTCGCCAGCAGGGCGTGTATTCGAGTTGCAGGAAGTGGATGTTCGGCTCCGACGGATCGGGCCGGCCGTGCCGCGCTTCGTTCAGCGCCGGCACGAGCGACGCACACAGCGTATCGACCGATTGCGGATCGCCCAGGTTGCCCAGCGTGCGACCCAGGTAGAACAACACCCAATGCCGCTGCGGAATCCAACTCGGATTGCCCAGCGGCCGGGCGATCTTGTCCTCGGGCTTGGCTCGATAACGGTCGTAGGCCGCCCGGAGCCGCGGCTCGAACTTCCGGTCGCGACAGACGGCCGACAGCAGTTGGGCCGCCCGGTTATCCGGAGCCGGCGTGCCGGCCCAAACGCCATGGTTCGTGCTCAACGCCACTTTGAGATCGTCCACGACGACAGCCTGCGGATCGCCCAGCAGCGCCAGGCAGGTCTCGATCAACTCCTCGGCGCGGCCGCTGCGGCGGATCACCCGGCCGGTGAGCGTTTCGTACGTGTCGCTTTGCGGGAACAACGCCCGGTCGGGATCGTTCGGCACTGAGCGGATCAGGTTCGGCACGATCGACGCCGCATGGGTCGATCCGACGTAGTCCAGCGCCGCGATGGTCCGCGCGTGCAGCGGCGAAGCGTGGCTGCCGTAAAGCGCCGGGTGGTCGCTGTACCAGCCGACGTAGTGGACGTAGTCTTGCAGTTTGCCGAACGTGTCGATCAGCACCGATTCGGCCTCCGGCGTGCCGATCCGTCCCAGCGCGTCGATCGCCGCCTCGGCCAGGAACAGGTTGCCCGTCTTGGGCTCGACGTGGACGGCGAGAATCTCTCGCAGCAACGGCACGGCATCCGTGTCGTGTAGATATCCCAGCGCCCGGGTGGCCTCTTGGATCGTCCGGGGGTTCAGCGGCGAATCGGCGGAGAAGGTGAACCGGTCGGTGCGGTTATTGTTGACGAACGGCGGATAGGGGTTGTTGTTCCGCTCCCGTGCGACGTACTGTCGCAGCGCCGCCCGGGCCGCGTCGCCGCCGGTGTGTCCCAGCGCAACGATCGCTCGCCGCTTCGTGGCGCGGTCTTCCGATGCAATCCGCTGGATCAACGATCGTTCGATCTTCTCCCAGGGATTCTCGCGGAACCATGCCCGCCACGCGTCGACTTGCGGTTGCCGTCGGGCAGCGGTGGCGAACGGTTGGAAGGGCTCGGCGTGGCCGGTGAGGTTCTCCAGCGCGACGGCAGCGGCCTGCGCCACCACGGCGTCGGAATCTTCGAGCGCATCGAGCAACGCCGGCACACTCTGGCAAGTACCACACGCCGAGAGTGCCATGGCCGCGGCGACGCGGACCTCGCGGCTGGTGTCCTGCAAACGTTCGGCCAGCGCGGCGGCAGCGGCCCGGTCGCGGAAGATAGCCAGTCGCCCGGCGGCGGAGATTCGCAGCGACGCGTCGGCGCCGCCCAGTTGTCGGATGAGCCGTGCGATTTCCTGCCGCCCGGTGGTCGCCGGTCCGCTGCTTTCGGGGTACAGATTCAGCGAGGCCGTTTCGCGGAACCGCTCGAACTGCAAGTCCATCATGCCGGTCACTCCCGAGTTGTTGCCGCGGAAGTGGTGCGTGTTACCCTGGCCCAGCAGGCGCAAGGGTCTGGTGCGGGTGGCGTCGAGTACGTCGACGGTGCGCGGCGGCGTTGCGTCGCGCGGGTGGTGGCAGCCCAGGCACGAACGATGTTCGCCCGGGCGAACGTAAATCCACGACATCTCGTTGAGCTCCGAACGGCCCTCGGCGTCGACCGCCTGTAACGCCAGCGGCATGTCGGCGGGCACTTCGATGGCGAACGATCCGTCCGGCGCGATCGGCACGGTGCCCAGCTCGACCGTCTCGTGGCCGGCGTGAACGATGTGCGAATGGGACGAACGGGTCGTCAGGGCCTTCGCGCCGAGCACGCGGATGGCGCGGATCTGCTTCCAGTCGGCCTTGGTCTTTCGCGTGAAGCGGACGTTCTGGCACAACAGGAAACCGGTGGCATCGGGGTGGCCGACACGTCGGTGGTCGACCCGGTCGGCCAGCACGGGCGGACGCGGACGCGGACCCAGGTAGACCGGCGAATGGATCGACCCGTCGGGTGATTCATAGACGGAGACCAGCAGGTTGTCGCCGGGGTCGAGCACGGCGAGCACGTCGGAACTCATTCGGCCGACGTCGGGCCGCAGGACGGTGGCCAGTAGGCGTCCGTCGGGCAGCGGCGCCAGATCGCCGAGCCCACCCGGCAGACGATGGAACGAACTTTCTGCGGCGCCGGGCGTGGCGATGAAGTTTCCGCGGCTGGAGATGCAAGCCAGGCGACCGTCGGGCAACGGGGCCGGGCTGCCGTAGCCGAGTTGCCGCAGTCGCACGCCGTAGTCGGCCCCCACGTCGGCACCGAGTTCGGTCAGGCCGTCGGTGCCGTCGGGACGCATGACGTGGATTTGCGTTTCCACCTTGCCGCGGTCGAAGAAGTTGTCGGTGCGGATGAACGCGATTCGCCCGTCGGCGGTGACCTTCGCCTCGTTGTCGAAGGTGGGCGTAGAGGTGATCTGGCGGATATTGCTGCCGTCGTCTCGCATCACGAACAACGCCCGGGACGGCGGGTTGTGATATTCCTCGAATGTGCCGACCCGCGTCGAAGTGAAGACGATCTCCCCGTTGGGCAACTCGGCCGGGTCGATGTCGTGGAACGGCCCGTCGGTCAGCCGCACCGGTTTACCGCCGGCGGCCGGCACGCGATAGATGTGGTAAAAGCTCTCGCCGTCGGCCGCCATCGCCACGTAGATCGACCGGCCGTCGTAGCTGACGCTCGGCGAACCGATCGCGCCGCGGCCGGCGTCGACCAGCAGGCGCGGCTTTGCCCCCGGGCGGACCGGGTCCAGTGCGTAGAGCTTGCGTCCGATCTTCGACGGGCAAGGGATGTCGAACTCGGTATACGCCCGGGACCAGTTGTTCACGCGGAAGCAGATCCCCCAGGCGTCGCCACGCAACGGGGTATAGACGCTACAGTCGTCGCCGATGAACGCCACCGCCCCGGGCCAACGGAAGTCGGCCTCCGGCTCGATCAATGCAGCCACACTGGGCAGCGCCCCCTGGCGCCGGCCGCCGGTCGAGCCAGCGTAGGTCAGTTGGCCCCATGGTTCCATCCCCATCGGCCCGAGCACACCGGCGGCGGCCCACTTCTCGTCTTCGAGGAACTCGGGATGCGAGTATTCCTCCGGTTTGCCCTTGACGGCGGTGCGCCACGAGCCGTCGGTGAGGATTTCGAGCACTTTTCCGCCGGGCATATCGATCCGCACGGCGGCGATCAGGCCCCGCGAGCCGCCGAGGCAGATGCCGCGGATGCCGATCACGTTGCGGCCTTGTGCCAGTCGTGCTTTGACGTCGTAGCGTTCGAGCGAGTTCCAGATCTCGGCCCCGGCCCCCACGTCGAATCCGACCGACGCGCCGTTGATGTAGAGTTCGTAGCCGTTGTCGGCGGTGATCATAATACTGGCGGCTGTCGGCGGTGCGTCGAGAGTGAACGCGGTGCGGAGCTGGCAGACGACGTCTCTGCCGGTGTCCCGCCAGATCCAGGAGGCCTTCTCGATTGCCGGCGATTTCTTCTCAGCCGCCGGGGCCGTGATGGTGAGAACCGTCAGGATTGCGATGGCGGCGGTTGCGGCACGTTGCCACGAAGCGTTGGATCGGTGTTTCATCATTTGATTACTCACTTGTGAATTGTACTGCCAAGCACTCAGGTCACCACGGTCTGCTCTAGTTGCTAGCCGAGATCCGTTTCCAGGCCGCCATCGAACGCGTGAGGTTCTCGCGTTGATCGCCGCCGATGCCGTAGGCTTGCAGACCGATCGGGCCCGTGTAGCCGAGCTTCCGTAGCGTGGCGAGCAGTTTACCGACGTCGTAACTGCCGCGGTCGAGCGTTTGGATCAACTGCTTCCAGCCGAGTGTCTTCGTGTCGCCGCCGTCGGCGCCGTTGATCGAAACGAACATCAGCCGGGGCATGGCGGCCTTCAACGTGGGCGCCGGATCGACGTCGCCTTCGACCTTTAGCCAGTGACACAGGTTGAACGTCGCACCGACGCCGGGCCGGTTTAGCTTGTCGGCGACGCGGACGCCGTCTTCCACCCGAGCCAGCCACATCCCGGTGTGCGGGTACAAGGCGATCTTCACGCCGCGCGGCTCGGCGTAGTCGGCCAGTTCGCCGAGCTTCGCCAGCGCCACCTTGTCGCCGTCGGCCGAGGAGTGTGCGAACGTCTTGCCGTCGGCCGACACCTTGCCTACCGCGAGCCAGATTGCCGAGTCGTGTCCCTTGAGATCGTCGACCACTTTTCGCATCCGATCGTCCAGAGCGGGCGTGGCAGCGTCGAAGTTCGTCGTGACGTAGACGTTGAAGAGTTTCATTCCGCGTTTTTCCAGTGCCGTGGCCATTTCCGCTGCACCGGCCGGGCCACCGCCGAGCCCGGCGTAGCCGAGTCCCTCGAGCAAAGGAGCCACGACCTCCGGACCGCCACGCGCGCCGGTGTTCATCGCAAAGAACGGGCTCGCCGCCTCAGCCGCCGGTTCGGCCGCCGTAAGAGAAAGGGGAACGAGCAAGAGCAGCACGGCGATCAATAGTCGTGTCATCGGATTCTCCATCGGTTGGGGTCGGATGTATCTCGTTGTGCCTCCCGGCAACTGCGCATTATGGCCCATGTCGCCCGAGAAAGCAACCTTCGACCTAATGGCCGCTTGCGGCTTCGCAGTTTCCTGCACAACGCTGCGACCCCGCAAGCGGCAAGATGGCTTGAACCATGCCGCCAATCGCATACAATAACCGCTGAGGGCATCGTGTTTCCCCATCCAAACAATCAGGTTTTCCCCATGAAAGCTCCGACAAACATTCTCTGCATTTTCATCGCAACGGCAACGATGCCGGGCATTTCCGCTACCGCTGCCGAACGCCCGAACATCCTGATCGTGCTGACCGACGACATGGGCTTCTCCGACCTGGGCTGCTTCGGCGGCGAAATCGAGACACCCAACCTCGACGCGCTGGCCGCGGC
>JABMRB010001169.1 GCA_013202865.1 Candidatus Nealsoniibacteriota bacterium
CTTCAACATGTTACGTCGAGGCCCGTTTCTTCCCGATTGTTGTAAGTCAAGTTAACCCCACCGAAACTAATGCGGCGTTTGGGGTGAATTAAGGTGGCGTTAGCCGTGTTGAACAACGCGGTACGCGAAGCTGCGATGAACCGGAATTGGGCCACCTGTGCCGTCTTGCGGAGCACTTCGCGTGGAATAGCGGGTTCTGCACGGGAGACGAAATGAGTGTTGAATAACTGAGAAAGCAGAACAAAGCAATATGCCGCCATACCATGTTTGCTCTGATTAGCACAATCTATGAGTCGAAATGGACCCGGCGGATCGTCGCAGGGCTTGCAGGTTTGGGGTGCCTGCACTTCGGCTTGTCATTCTATTTGTGGGCGAGGTGGTGTACGCCATCGTGGCCCGAATGGGCAAATGAGATGATTGCTTTGGCGTGGCCCGTCGTTGGGCTTTTCACTCTCGCGGCTGTCGCGTTCATGGCGGCGATCCTTGGTAAACGCTGGAGTATTCTCGTTCTGGTCCTCTTCTTTATTGCCTCGGCCAGCGCGTTCACATACGATATTGTCAATGAACGATGGCAGGGTCGCGTTTCAATTGCTACCGTCGAGTACTGGGAAGACGGCGGGAAGGAATACTACTACTTGACTTGGTGGTGGTACGGATGATACGCGGGTGGCCCAAAGGAAGAAGGAGTCAGGAACTTCTTCTGCTTCTCGCGTCGAGGCACCTCAAGCCACTCAGGGATCCGAAACCGCCACTCAAAACCAGACGCGTCGGCTTCCACGCAGACTGACGCCAACAACAGAATCCGTGACACAGGTTATCCGATGGAACATACTCCAACCGGGCACTTATTCCGAATCGCGGCATTGGCTAGTTGCGTAGGGATTGCGTATGCGATCTATGGCGCTGCAACAGCTGAAGGGATGACACCGCTCCTATACATATTCTTCTGGCTGCCCGTGTTTTGTGGTCTTGCCGCCGTTCTATTCCTCGCCTCGCGTTGGGTACCGCACAAGGTTCCCTCCGATCAATTCGCGAAAGGCATGCGGCGATTGCGGGTAGCGGTCGATGTGATCTTGGGGATCGGGTGCATCGCACTTATCATTGAGGCCATCGTGATTGCCTCTGAGAGAAAACAACTTCAAGCACTCGAACTCATGGTGCTTGTCAGTCTTATCGCTGCATTTCGCGTGGGCGTGCGGTGCTTAGACGTCAATGTGCAGCACCGAATCAATATTGCATGTATCGTTACCGGTTCACTAATTGCTGTGTTGTGGTTTCCAATCCTCGATTTCATCTTGGGCATGTTTGATGTAGATTAGCGGGTGACCCAGGTGTTTTTTCCGGAGAGGACGGGCCACTTGGTTTGATGTGGTCGGAAAAACGCCTAGGAAGATGGCCACGCGTGTTGCGGAAGAAACATCGGGGCGACCCGGTATCGTGAACTTAGCAGGCTCCCACCTCAACAAGGTACGACAAAATGATGTCAGCCACCAAAGTGCTCTCCCATATAAACCACAGAGTTCTTCTAAGAACGGCCCTTGCCTGCGTTTTGCTTCCCTCGTGGATGCAAGCTGCGGCTGCGGAGGACACGTTCGACCGCCCCAATATCATCTTCCTGCTTGCCGATGACTTGGGGTACGGAGACTTGGGTTGTTATGGACAGAAGAAGATCAAGACGCCGCGGTTGGACGCCATGGCCCGGCAGGGCGTTCGTTTCACCAGTCATTACGCCGGGTTTACGGTCTGTTCGCCGTCTCGCTGTGCCCTGATGACCGGCAAACATACGGGGCATGCGTCGGTTACCGGCAACGGCGGAAGTCTGAAGAAGGACGACGTCACGGTTGCCATGCTCTTGAAAGAGGCGGGGTACAAGACCTGTATGATCGGCAAATGGGGCCTGGTTGGCAGACCGGGGCACCCCGGTAGCCCGAACAACAAAGGCTTCGACCATTTCTTCGGCTTCGACAACCAAGGCTTTGCCCACTTCTACTATCCCGAGTTTCTCTGGCGCAACGACCAGAAAGTTCTCTTTGCGAAGAACCAGAACCTGCGGGTAGACGGCGAGTACAAGAAAGGCGAGGGTATCTACAGCCACGACGAGTTGACCCGAGAAGCGATCGGCTGGATCAAGCAGAATAAGGATCATCCCTTCTTCCTGTATCTGCCGTTTTGCATTCCGCACGCCGAGTTGACCGTGCCGGAAGACTCCCTGGCGACCTACCTGAAACTGAACTGGCCGGAGACGCCTAAGCTGGTGGGCAAGGGAAACAACGGCGGCGGCGGCTACGGCAGCCAATACAAAGCGGGCTATTGCGGCCAAAGCCATCCCCACGCGACATATGCCGGAATGATCTCGCGCATGGACCGAAGCATCGGAACGATACTCGATCTGTTGGACGAATTGAAGCTGAGTGAAGACACGCTGGTGATCTTCAGCAGCGACAACGGCCCGTCACCGGAGGGAGGGCAAAGCCTGGAGTTTTTCAACAGCGCGGGCCCGCTCTCCGGCGCCAAGCGCAGCATGCAGGAAGGCGGGATTCGCGTGCCGATGATTGCCCGTTGGCCCGGCAAGATCGAGCCCGGCCGCACGAGCGATCACCCCAGCGCCTTCTGGGACTTCCTGCCGACGGCTTGCGAAGTGGTCGGCGTCGAGGCGCCGGCGGATCTTGACGGCCTCAGTTACCTGCCGGAGTTGCTGGGGCAATCCGAAGCGCAAGAGAAGCACGAATACTTCTACTGGACCTGGGCGATTCGCGTGGGGAAATGGAAACTGCACCGCCGGGGCAAAGACCGTTTCGCGTTGTACGATCTGGAGAACGATATCGCGGAAGAGAACGACCTGGCCGAGAAGATGCCCGAGGTCGTCGCCCGTTGCAGTAAGTACTTTGACGAAGCAACGCGTTAGGGACCGGCAGAAGCAGTGAGCCATGAGCGGTGAGCCATGAGCGGTGAGCCATGAGCGGTGAGCCATGAGC
>JABMRB010001170.1 GCA_013202865.1 Candidatus Nealsoniibacteriota bacterium
TCAGGGCAAGGGCAAGTAAGGCTGTCAGATGTTCTTCAATTGTTCTGCGGCGGCGGCGACCGCGGCTGCGACTTCGCTGTCGTCCTCCCACCTGGTGAACATCTCCTTTGTGACCGTCACTTCCTTTGCCGCATCGCCGAACATATGGTACATCCCGCCGATCTCGCACTCTTTGTGGCGACCGCACTTGAAACATGGCGGAACCTTCGACAGGTATTTGACCGTGTCGAGCACGTTGACCTCGAACATACCCAACACCTTGTGGAGTTGTTCGACTGCAGAGTCGAGCATCAACGCACCGCCGACGACGAGCACAAAGGGCTTGCCCGAAATCGGAATGTCGACATGGCGATAACCGAAAAACCGCTCGATGAAGGCCCATGCCATTGCGGTTATCGTGTCGAAGTAGACGGGCGTGCCGATAACCACGGCGTCGGCTTCCTTGACCTTCTGATAGTACGGCTGCGCATCATCGGGCAGCCTGCAGACCTGCGGCTTAGCGCACAATTGAACGCACCCTTTGCACCCGGAGTACTTCAAATCGGCGAGCTTGACGAATTCGACCTCGTGACCACTCTTCTCGAGAATGGCCCTGACCATCCGGTCGACGTTTCCCTCCCGCCCCACGCTGCCGGCACTGAATCCGATTATTTTCATAGAACAATCCTTCCCTTTGTGCCTTCTTGTGTTCTTCGTGGCGATTTTTCTCGGCAGGGCCTTCGCGACAGGCGCACTACACAAACGAAGCCTACAGATCCTCAAGCTCTTCCAGCCAGAGGCGGATCTCGCTGTCGTACTCGCTGGCCAGATCGCCTTTGATCAATTGGCGATGGAAGGCGGCGGCGCCTTCTTTGACCAGATCGGCTGCCTCGGCGCTGGGGAAACGACGCGTCGGGTCGGGGGCGACCAGGCCGCGGCAGAAATTCATCAGCAACTCGTTGCAGACAACCTCCTCGGGCAAGATCCGCGGCAGCCGCTGGGCGAGAAATCGCTTGGCCTCCAAGAGATCGCGGAACGTGGTCAAGCCGGCAAAAGTCGGCACGCCCGAGAGCATCTCGATGAGCACGTAGCCGAGACTGGCCAGGTCGCTCCGCGGCGACGACTCGTTGCCCTCGAGTACCTCCGGCGCGGCGTAGGTCGGTGTGACGGTTCGCTGTGCGGGCGCGTCTTCCAGGACGAACGCGGAGCCGATGTCGACGATCTTTGCGTCGCCGGTTCGCTTGATCATGATGTTCGACGGCTTCAGATCGCCGTGGACAATCCCACCGCGATGCAACGCGGAAAGGGCCGCCAGGCAGTCGCGGACGATGGCGATCGCCACACCCGGCTTCACCCGCGGGTGCATCGGACCGGCGGTGACGATCACCTCGTTGATGTACGTCCAGCGGCGAGCGCTGACGCGGTGATGGACCCGATCGAGCATCTTTCGTGTGAGCAGCCGGCTGAGGTCGAACCCGTCGACCCATTCCATCTCCATCAGGCGGATTCGATTGCGGTCGACCCAGTTGTGTACGTCCAGCAGATTGTCCTGTTGGAGCTGGGCGACCTCGGCGGCGACGTGGCCCATGCGTGCCATGGCCTCGTCGTACGCCCGTTCGTCTTCGTACGGCTCGGGCGAGAAGATCTTCAGCGCGACGGGCAGCGTGAAACTATCGGTTCCGCGTCGTTCGCTCAGATAGACGACGCCCTGTCCACCTTTACCCAGCAACCGCAACAGCCGGTGGTGCTCGGTCCAGCTTAGGCGCTGCCGGTCGACGATGGACCGGTATCGCGAGAACAGCTCATCGGAGCAGTGCTTTGCGGGCTGCCCTCCCCAGGTGCGTGTGGCGCTGCCCTCAAGGAAGGTCGTCGTCGGAGTGGATTGATCGTCGTCGTCCATCGAATGCATGAATGAGCGTTATTAGGCGATGCTCACATCTTACCGGGCAGGTGGCCTCTGCGTCCAGGTGGATTCTTGGATCACGGGACTGGGGATTGGGGGCTGGGGGCTCGGCGTGCTGACGTTCTCCCAGTCCCGAGCCCCCAGTCCCGAGCCGCATCAACCTCCGGCGTTTCTCAGGCGAGCGGCCAACTCGCCCCCCCAGATCGGGGTCCCGGAGCCGCGGATCGGGAACCCCAGCCGCTTGTCGGCCAGGTAGTTGATCAGCGGCTGGCCGGCGCTGCGGCGCCGGAGATTCTCGCAGAAAAGGTTCGTCATGTTGTCGATACGCCGGCCGCTCTGACCCGCGACGTGCGGCGTGACGATCACGTTGGGCATCTCCCACAACGGGCTCTGGGCCGGCAGCGGCTCGGGGTCGGTTACGTCGAGCACGGCCCCCGCCAGCCGGTCCGACTGGAGTGCCTCGACCAGATCCGGCTCGATGACCAGCGGCCCCCGGGCCATGTTGGCGAGCATGGCGTCGGGCTTCATCCGGCCCAGCACCGACGAGCCGATCATCTGCCGGGTCATCTCGTTCAGCGGCAGCGACAGCACGAGCACGTCGACCAGCGGGGCCATTTCTTCGAGCCGATCGGCCGGCCAGAGCTCGGCCACTCCCTCCGGCTTGTCGACCGGGAACATGTCCGTGGCGAGGATCTGCACCTGAAACGGCCGAAGCACTTCGGCAAGCCGGCGGCCCACGCCCCCGAGGCCGACAATGCCGACCGTGCTGCCGGTCAGATCGCGGGTCGGGCGGCGGATGAAATCCTTCTGCTGCTGTGCTCGAAAGAACGTCGGCAGGCTGCGGAAGAACCCGGTCAGCAGGGCGATCGTGTGCTCGGCCACCTGATCGGCCAGAACGGCCGACGCACTGGTCACGGGTACGTCCGATGCGATGACCGGCGGCACGAGGCAGTGGTCCATGCCAGCGGCCGAGGATTGAATCCACTCAAGCCGGCCCTTCTGTATCACACCTTGCCAATCGATGGGCACTTTGGCATGGCCGCAGTAGATGTCGGCGTCAAAGAGTTCTTCGGCGATACGCTCCTGGCCGGCGTCGACCACTTCGGCGTCGGGTGCCACGGCGGCGATCTGGCGGATGTGACGTGGTTCGACGGGATAGCAGAGGACGATTCGCATGGTTTGAGGCAGTGCTTTGGTGGGTGCTTGCAGGAGGTTCGTAGTGACCCGATTTATCGGGTCCGTATTGCGGGCCATTCTCGCCGATTCTCAGCTCACCGACTAGTGATCGGCGAAAACGGTTGACAGGAAACTGTTGACAAGCGCCCGCCGAATCGGCTAGAAGGGGGCATGCCTGAACGATGAACACCCCCCCACAGGACGGTTCATGAGACCCATGATGCATCGATTCCGCGTCGCCGCGATATTTCTGCCCGTGCTTGTGTTCGTGTCGGTAGCACTGGTCGTTCTCCCATCGGCCACCGAGCACGCCGCCCGTGCGGAGGAGGAGACCGCCAAGCCGGCGGTCGAGCAGCCCGCCGAGGGCGAAGGATCCGAGGGCAAGTCGTGGCAGGATCGGGTGGATGGGTTCTTTGGGGAGAAGCTCGTCGCCCCGCTGGAGAGCGTTCTGTTTTTCGACTTCTGGTCGGACCGCTGGCTTCGCAGCACGATTCCTCCCAAAGAGATCAAATCGACCGATTCCAAGTGCCCCTACGAGTACCTTTTCGCCCGAACGGTCTCACTCGATCAACGGTACGTCGTCTTGCTGCGTCGCGTCGATACGCTCCAGAAAGAGAAGGCCGCCGCGACGTCGAAGAAGGCCTCTCTGATCGACCCGGGCGAGATCGTGCCCGGGCACAAGGGGCCGGTGAAACTCCGTTTGCTCGAGCAGGGCCACGAATTCAAAGTTGCCAACAGCCTGCCGGCGGAAGTCGTCGTGGCGACGTTAGACGGGCAGAAGTACCGCACGTTGCAGGCGTGGCCCGCCGACGAAGTGCCGATCGTAATTCCATGCCCCGATTGGGCCGCGGAACTGGAAACCGGGCTAAGCGTTCCGCTGGTCGTGCTGTGGCTGCTCGTCGGTGCGATCTTCTTCACACTACGGATGGGGTTCATCAACTTTCGAGGGTTTCGACACGGGCTCCGCTTGATCCGGGGAGATTACGACAACCCGGACGAGGCGGGCGAAGTCTCTCACTTCCAGGCGCTGGCGTCGGCGCTGTCGGCGACGATCGGGTTGGGCAATATCGCGGGCGTGGCGATTGCCGTGGGGTTGGGCGGTCCCGGGGCCATCTTCTGGATGATCGTTGCCGGCCTGCTCGGTATGAGCAGCAAGTTCGCCGAGTGCAGTCTCAGCCAAATGTATCGCAAGATCGCGCCGGACGGCACGGTTTCCGGCGGCCCAATGCACTATCTCTACGTCGGATTGAAGGAGATCAAAGTGGGCGGCGTCGGGCTGGGACCGATCGGCGCCGTCTTGGCCGTGGTCTTCGCGCTGTTCTGCATGGGCGGATCGTTCGGCGGGGGATGCGCGTTCCAGGTCAGCCAGTCGCAGGGTGCCATTCGCCAGCAGATGTTGCAGGAATGGCCGGCGTATGCGGATTGCCAGCAGGTGGTCGAAGTGGGACGCCAACCGGACAAGATGCGCAGCGACGCGATCGAACAACTCAACCGCATCCTCAAGCGCGGCGGTGCGAAAGACAACTCGCTCGCCACCGGCGCCACCGGCGCCGACGCCCGACAGCGGATCGGCGAGTTGTCGCTAGGTGAGGACGACCTCGCCACGACAAGCGGTCCGATTCGCGTGCTGGAACTGGCCGAGATGGACGCCGACGAATTGGCTCAAACCGAGGCACAGTTCGGCTTGGGCGTGAGACTGCTGGCCCGGTATCTCGGATGGTTGTACGGTGCGGTGATGGCCGTTCTGGTCGGGCTGGTGATCATCGGCGGAATTCGACGGATTGCCGCAACCGCCGAGAAAATCGTGCCATTGATGTGTGTCATCTACGTGCTCACCGCCTTGTGCATCCTGGCGGTGAACTACGATCGTATCGGCTGGGCGTTCGCAGTGATCTTCAGCGAGGCGTTTCAGTGGCAGTCGATCTACGGCGGCGTCCTCGGGGTGTTGGTCGTCGGAATCCAGCGGGCGGCGTTCTCCAACGAGGCCGGAATCGGGTCCGCCGCCATTGCCCATGCCGCCGCCAAGACCGAAGAGCCGATTCGCGAAGGGATCGTCGCTTCGCTCGGGCCGTTCATCGATACGGTCGTCATCTGTACGATGACCGGGCTGGTGATCGTGATTACGGGCGTCTACGACAACCCGGCCTTTGCGGAGATGGTCGCCGCCAAGGACGGTGCCGCGCTTACTACGAAGGCCTTCGGGAGTGTCGTCAGTTGGTTCCCGTGGATCCTCTGCACGGCCGTGGTCCTGTTCGCCTACTCGACGATGATCTCCTGGTCGTACTACGGCGA
>JABMRB010001171.1 GCA_013202865.1 Candidatus Nealsoniibacteriota bacterium
CGCCGCCAACGTTCATTCTGAGCCAGGATCAAACCCTTCAATTTAATGTAGCCTTATCCGCCAAACATCAAGCTCGCGAGAACTAGTCCCACGACCCGCTATCCGACGGAGGATGAACTACCAAAAAGGTTCGTCCAAGAGACCGGCCTAGAATCAATAGGCCGACCTCCGATTTAACTTCCAGTCTTCAATCGCTGAAAGCATCAGAATTGAGGTTGTCACTACCAAATTGTCAAAGAGCAAACCAACGCAACGGGTTCCCTGCCGAAGCAGCGTTCCCGCCACGAGCCCTAATTCTATCGTTTCTTCGGTAGGAGTCAACGGCCTCTCAAGAAATTATCCGATTTAGGGAGGAAAAGCTCGGATTCCCCCAAATTCCAAGGGGTCTCTTGCCTGTCTTGACATGAGCCAAGGGCAAGAAAACCAAGCACACCACCCAGTTGGGGTGGATTTCGAGCCGTTCGCGAGACTCCGTTTGATTGCAAACCCGGTGAAAATGCCCAGCTACGAAAGGGACCCCCGGGGGCCGTCAGAGCCACCTTACACAAAACGGGGACGCCCGGCGTGTTTGCAATTTCCGCCATGGTTTGGTAAGATGTGTGGGCTGAGGGCTGTTGCGTGCAACGGCCATCGCCTCCGCGTTCGTTTGCAGTGAGGCAGCGTCTTTGAGGACAATCCGGCCTGAGTTGCCACGTCGATTTGGCGGCGTGGGGGCGGCCTGCTGTTGATCCTCACCCGGTTCTCGTTCGAGGCCGGTCTCATAAGCACATTTGTTTGCAAATCCCTCGTTTCCCTTTTTCAGGAGAGACCGATGAAGAAGTTCTATACATTCCTGCTTGTACTGGGCCTGTTGGGGGCTTACACCTCGATGGCCGACGCCGAAATTATCCACCGCTGGGGCTTTGATGAGGTTGGCAACGCCGGAACGCTGCTGCTGGACTCGGTCGGCGGCGCCACGGGCACAATCATCGACGTGGGCGGGCTCGACGGCGACGTCGGCATCACCCATGCCGGCCAAGTGTACCTCACCGGCGGCGACAAGAACACTGCCGACTACGTCGACTTGCCCGACGGCCTCGTATCGGGCCTGACCGACATGACCATCGAAACCTGGGCCACGCAGCACACCGTACAGAACTGGTCGCGGATCTTCGATTTCGGCCAAGACGACACCAACAACATGATGATGTCCTGGACCAGGGGCGGAGACATCAACACGGACCGGGTCGCGTTTAAGATCAACGTCGAGCAGAATCTCGACTCGGCGATGCAGCCCTACACCATCGACCAGCAGTTCCATATCGTGATGACCTATGACGACGACGGCAACGCGGGCAGCCCGCAAATCCTGGTCTACAAGGACGGCGCCCACACGGGAACGTTCAACACGGATTATCACCTCTCGCAACTGGTCGACACGAACAACTGGCTCGGCCGCTCTCAGTACGGTGACGGCACGGCCAATGCCTCGTACAATGAGTTCCGCATCTACAACCACGAGATGACGCCGGCAGAGATCACCGCCAATTTCAACAGCGGGCCGGTTTGGTCCACATTCGTGTGGGAGGCGGCGGCCACCGGCAACTGGAATGACGTGAGCACTTGGGCCGGTCCGCCTGCGACGCTTCCCGACGGCGCGGCCGCGGTGGAAATCGGTGTCGGCGGGTACACGGTCACGGTGCAATCGGCGCCGGCTGCCCCGGCCTTGGCCGGGAATCTGGACGTGTCCGACGGCAGTGCCGTGATCGTGGGCGCCGGGCAGTCGCTGACGGTATCCGGCGGCGTCAACGTGGCCGCCGGTTCGTCGGTGTCGCTGGGCGACAATGCTTCGATCAACGTCGGTTACGGCACGATCTCTTCGGTCGTCGCTACCGGCGCCAACGCCACGATCGGCGCCGTCGGCCCCCTCGGCATGAGTTACTCCGACAACGACGCCGCCACGGTACTGACCCTACAGGGCGGCGGCAAGTTCTCACTGGACAGCGTGGCAACCGTGGCCGGATCCTCCTTCCAAGTCAACGACGGCACCACGCTCGTCGGCAGCGGGGCCAACCCGCTGGGCGCGGCTGAGACGCTGATCCTCAACGGCGGTACGGCCTCGATCGGCGACCACGTCGCGGCACCGGCAGCGGGTCCGGACGGCGCACTAGCCCACTGGGGATTCGAGGACGCGGCGGGCAGTTCCCATGCAGCCGACACGTCGAACCACCCGTCGGAATCCTACAACGCAGAACTTGTCGGGGGCGTTACCTTCACGACCGAGGGCCGCGTTGGAAGTGGCATGTCGTTCCCCGGCGGTATGAACTCGGACGAAGTCAACAATCCCGCCTATCTCGATTTGCCCGACGGGATGGACGACTTTACCATGGGGATCACCGTGGCCGGCTGGGTAAAGACCGACACCGTTGCCCATTGGGCCCGCATTATCGATTTTGGCAACGGGCCCGGCCAGCAAAACACCCTGCTCGCCCGCAACGCAACGAGCAATACTCTACATTTCGATAATCACGGCGGCATCGGGCCGGGCCCCGGAATTCACGCCGTTCCCGATACGTTCAAGATCGGCGAGTGGCAGCACTTCGCGGCCACGATCGACAATGACGCAGCCCATACCGCCAAGATCTACGTCGACGGAGTGGAGGTCTCCAGCAGTACCCAGGCCCTGCCGGCCAACGCGAATCGGATCAACAACTACATCGGCAGGAGCAACTGGAACGACGCGTGCTTCGACGGCACGATGGACGAACTCTACATCTACGACCGGGCGCTGGATGCCGCCGATATTGAAGCCATGGCCGGTGTTCGTACGAATCCGGATATGTCGCAGGTCGACGTGACGGTCACCGCCAGTTCCGCACTCGAGTCGACCAGCGCCTCGGCGCTGGCGTTGCGCAACGTGCAACTCAACGACGGCGCAACGCTGGCGACCTCCGGATCTGCGATGAGTTTCGAGAGCCTTTCCGTCGTCGGCGGCGCCGGCCGAACGGCTACGATCGCGCACGAGAACAGCCTGGATATCGGCACTTACGACGACGGCGGCGTGGTCACCACGCTGGTTAAGGCCGGCAGCGCCACACTGGAACCGGACAGCAGCAAGCTGACCGCCACGGCCACGACCTTCGACGTCGCCGCGGGCACGCTGAAGGTCTCCGGCTCCGATCCGCTGGGTGGCTCGACCCAACTGCGACTCTCCGGCGGCACCTTTATCTTCGCCGACGTGGTCGGCGCTCAGGGCACGGGCACGGCCCCGGCCGATCAGCTCGTGGCCCACTGGGCGTTCGACGGAGCGCCCGGCGGCGTCACCCCCGACGCAACGGGCACTTACAACGGCACGCTGATGGAGGAAGCGACCATCACCACAGATCCGGCCAAGGTAATGGTCGGCACCGGAGCGTTGGATCTCGGTTACGTGGGCGCCCAGGACGGCGGATACGTCGATCTGCCGGACGGTTTCGACGACTTCACCGGTGGGATTACCGTCTCCGCCTGGGTCCTGCGTGAGTCCCGGACCAATTGGGGCCGCGTCATGGATTTCGGCAACACCCCGCCCGGCGGCGTTGACGGCGACAACATCCTCATGGCGCAAGCTGGCGTTAGCGACAACCTGCTATTCGGGATCCACGGAGCCATTCCCGCCGGCACGGAGGACGGAAACATGGAAGTCGGCGGCGCCCTCGGGCTGAACCGGTGGCAACATTTGGTGGCAACGATCGACGATTCACACAACGGCAAGATGTACGTCGACGGCGTGGAAGTCCTCTCCGAAATCGTGGCGCTGCCGGATGACGTCGTCCGCACCGCCAACTACATCGGCGAGAGCGGCTGGGCCGTCGACGACTTCTTCGACGGCGTGATCGACGACATGTACGTCTACGACCGGGCCTTGACCGCGGCTGAGGTGGGTACGATGTACGCCGAGCGAACCGTCTCCGACTTCTCGGCAATCAACGTTGCCGTCGCCGCCGACAACGCGACGCTCGAGTCGCAGAGTGTGATCGAGACCCAGTTCGCCTCCCTGACCATCGAGCAGAGCACCACGCTCCATGCTACCGGCATCGCCGGCGTGGCGTTTACCGGCGGGACGACCGTTGCCGCCGGCGCCACCGACGTAACGCTCAACGCCGAGGTCGATATGGACTTAGGTGTGCTCGACACCTCGGCCGAACCCGGCGTGAACCTCGTCAAGACCGGGCTCGGCGCGATGCGCCTCTCCGGCGCGACCGGTTCGGTGGCCTCGCTGAATGCCGCCGCGGGTTCGCTCGACACGGGCGGCGCCGACGTGACGATCAGCAATCACCTGAAGTCCGGCGGCTTGAAATACTCCATCGACACCGGCAGCTTCAAGGCACGCGGAACCGATCTGGTCACCGCACCCGATCTGCTGACCGTCAACGGCAACGTGCTGACGATCGTCGGAGAAGCCAACCGCTCCGTGCCCACCGGCGCCCCGGCCGACCCGTTCGGCTATTGGTCGTTCGACGAGACCGGCGGCACCACCTTGCACGACACGTCCGCCGGCATGCACGACGGCACGTTGGTCGACGTGGACCCGAGCAGCGCTTGGGTCCCCGGCAAAATGGACGGCGCACTGAATTTCGACGGGATCAACGACAACGTTTCCGTCGACAGTTTGGGGGCCGATCTGAGCGAGGTCTCCGTTTCCGTGTGGGTCAAGCGCCCCATGGGCAATAACGCTTGGAAATCGATCTTCCACACTAAGCAGTGGGTTGCCGGTGACCTGCACTACGTCCTCACCGACAGGGTGCTCTTTGCCAGCAACGGCATGCAGCAGCAGACCGGAGGCAATACGGACGACTTCTGGACCAACGGCATGATTCCGGAAGATGACTGGGCGCACATGGTTTCGACCTACAGTGTCGCCAACGGTGAGGTGAAGGTTTACGTCGACGGGGTTCTCGACAGAGAGGCCACGATTCTTGGCACCAATCCAATCGCATTTACGCATGGGATCTGGATCGGTGCCGGCATTCCATGGGGCGGTCGCTGGATGAACGGCCCGTTGGACGAGTTGTACATCTACGACCGCGCACTCGATCAGGCCGACGTCGACGCGTTGTACGGTGGCGGCAACGGCCCCGCCGAGGCACCCGCCCCGCCGGTGACTTTGCTCGACACCGACGTGCTGGTGACCGCCGCTTCCACGTTGAACTCGGCCGCCCCGTTGGTGGAACTCCGCGACTTGGAGGTGCAGCCCGGCGTCGCCTTGCTGAATCTGCAAGGGGCCGCCTACTCGTTCCAGAACGTCAATATCGCCGAGGGCGTAACGATCAACGGCGAAATGGAGGTTCGTGGAATGCTCGATGTCGCCGACGGCATCGGCAACGTGACCGTGGACGTGGACGGCGAGCTGACACTGGCCCCGGACTCCGTGTCCCGCGTCGAGGTCAGCGTGGCCGGACAAATGGGCGACGCTGACAAAATCATCCTCGCCGGTGGTAATAGTACGCTGTTGCTCGGCGGGGAGTTGAACGTCAGCAGTATGATGGATCGTGACGCCAACGATTCCTGGTCCGATGACCCGGTAACGATCGTCGACAACGCCCCGCGCGGGTCCATCGGCAACCTCATTAACGGTACCGGCAAGGAGTACGACAGCGTCGTTCCGCGGCGCGAGACGCCCGAGGATCCACACCCACATCTCGGCCAGGGTGTCTTCTTGCGGGGGGTCGACTACGTGCCCGTCGAGGGCGCGCCGCAGATGACCGAACGCGTCGATCTCGATCTGTTGATCGCCTTGGGCGGTGACGCGGACGGCGACGGCAAGGTCTGGCTGAGCGACTGGGCCGCGCTGCGTGCCAACTTCGGCAACACGGGCACCGGCAAGACCTGGA
>JABMRB010001172.1 GCA_013202865.1 Candidatus Nealsoniibacteriota bacterium
GCCTGGAACCGCGACCGCTGGAATCGCATCCTAGGCTAACAGCGAGCCGCGGTGTTCACCCCCGCGCTCATCCGCGTCCCCCATACACTCGTCTATCGTTCGCTCATCGGCCGTCCAGAAACAGAACGGCAGGGCGGATTTTCAATTCGTTCCCCAAGTCCACTTGTTGATTGGGGCCCTTTCTTTGCTGCGGTGGCTGGCGTACAATTCACCCTGAAATCTGCGGAAGTTCAGCTAAGGAGCGTTACCCATGTCGGACGAACCGGAGCCTGACCAAAAGCGTCCAGAGCAGTTCAGTCTTCGTGCATTGCTGCTTGCGGTGGCCGTCATCGCCGTGGCGTTTTCGGCGATTTCCTCGGCCGAGGTGTGGGTCTCGCCTGAAATGTTTTTGCGGTATGGTGTTCCCGTGGGCGGGCTGAGCATCGGCGTCTTTCTGATGGTGTTCTTCAGCGTGCGGTATCGACAGAGTTGCCAGAAGTCGCAAGACACTACGGAAGCCGATGCTGGTTTCTTCGGTTCGTTTCTTTGCGCAACGATATTTGTTCTTGCTGGATTCTTTTCTCTTCTACCATGGAGTTTCTGGTTGCAGCCATTGTGGGTGATCCTCCCGATCGGCATTCTCACCTTCGTGTGCTTGGGTTTGTTGTCGTTACCCTTGCGGGCAGTATTGAAGGGGTCGGCCAGGCGCCGATAGCCAGTCGCTGCGCTAGGTGGGGCTCGTACCTCGTCCCCCCCTACACCTTATACTCGTTGCGAAACCGATCGATATCTTCGGTCCGCCCCATCACGATCACACCGGCGCCGGCCTGGAAGATGCCGTCGCTGCCGGGGTTGAACTCCAGCGTGCCGTCAGGCCCACGGAAAGCGACGACCAGCACGCCGTGGCGACTGCGGGCCTGCACCTCGCTGATCGTCGTGCCGGCCAGGGGACTCCCTTCCGGGATGGTCAACTCGTCGACCTCGACCCCAGCGAGTTGCCGGCCGGAAACCACTTCGATCAGTTCGATCGCAGCGGGCCGGGTGATCATCGCGGCCATCCGCAACGCGCCGGCGGCCGCCGGCAGGACGACCCGGTCCGCGCCGGCCTGGATCAGCTTCTTCTCGGTGCTGGGGAGTTCGCCCCGGGCGATGATCATCAGCTTGGGGTTGATGTTCCGTCCGGTCAGTGTGATGAAGACGTTGTCGGCGTCGCGGGGCAGCGTGGTGACGAGCCGGCTGGCACGTTCCACGCCGGCGCGTCGCAACGCGTCCTCCTCGGTCGCGTCGCCGGCCAGGGCCAGGTAGCCCAAAGCCGTGGCCTCCTTGATCCGGTCCTCGTCGCCCTCAATGATGACGAATTGTTGCTTGTGGCGTTCGAGTTCCTTGGCCAGGATCTCGCCGACGCGTCCGAACCCACAGATTACGATATGGCCGGAAAGCCGCTCGATTTCGCGGGTCACGCGACGCAGGCCGACGGCGCGGTTGATTTCGCCTTCAAACATCATTTGCAGCAGCCCTCCCATGATATAGAGCGACGTCGACACGCCGAAGACGATCACCAGGATCGTGAAGAGTTTCAGGCCCGGCGAATCGGAAATATTTTGAACTTCCTCGTAGCCGACCGTCGAGAGCGTGATGACGACCATGTAGACGGAATCGATCAGAGTGAATCCGGCCAAGCAATAGCCCGTCACGGCGACCAGAAAGATAATCGACAGAACGACCAGGCCGGCTCGCAGCCGTTGCAACGAAAGGGGCGTCATGTGTGATAGTCGGCGTTGAGCCGGACGTACTCTGCGGTCAGGTCGGTGGTCCAGAACCGCACCAGTGTCACTCCCAGTAACCCGGCGTCGCCCTCACCCAGTTCGAGCCGAATCGACGTGTCGCGCTGGCTGCGGACCGACTCGGAAACGGCCCCGGCGTCAAATTCCACCGGAGCCCCGTCTCGATAGAGGAGGAAGCCGTTCAGGTGCAGGTTCACCTTGGCTGGGTCGAACGGCACACCGGCGTATCCGGCGGCCGAAACGATCCGTCCCCAATTAGGATCGGCACCTGCGACCGCCGTCTTGACCAACGCACTATCGGCAACGGTTTTGGCGATTTGCAGGGCTCCCCGGCGGTCGGCACAACCGGCAATTTCGATCGAAATCAGATGAGTGGCGCCTTCGCCGTCGGCCGGGATGGCTCGGGCCAGTTCGATGCAGACCTCGCCGAGCGCCTTGCGCAGTGCGATCAGATCGTCGCCGGCCGGTACTTCGGCGCCGCTGCGACCGTTGGCTACCAGTAGCACCGTGTCGCTGGTGCTCGTATGGCCTTCGACGCTGATGCAGTTGAAGCTCTCGTCCACGGCCTCCTTCAGCAGCTTCTGGGCAACGTCCGGCGTCAGGGCGGCGTCGGTCATCACCAGACCCAGCATGGTTGCCATATTCGGACCGATCATCGCGGCGCCCTTGGCCATGCCTGCGATCCGAACCTCCTTGCCGCCGATGGTGATCGTTCGCCCGGCCAGCTTATGTGTGGTGTCGGTGGTCATGATGCCGCGGGCGGCCGCGATCAGCGACGGTTCGTCGCGACCGAGCTTCTCTGCGGCGGCAGCGATCCCCTGCTCGATCTTGTCCATGGGCAAAAACTCGCCGATGATACCGGTCGACATCACCAGGACTTGATCCTCGTCGGCCCCACAAGCGACCGCAGCCAACCGAGCCATCTCGCGGGCGTCCCGCATCCCCCGCTCGCCCGTGCAGGCGTTGGACACACCCGAGTTCATCACCACCGTCCGGATCCGGTCGCCGGGAGTTCGCTCGCGGTCCAGCGCGACCGGGGCGCCGTGGACCAGATTCGTCGTATAGACACCGGCGGCCGTGGCGGGTACGTCGGAGGTGACCAGCGAGAGGTCGGGTTTGTTCGGGTCCCGCTTGATCCGGCAATGGACACCGGCCAGCAGGAAGCCTTGGGGGATGGGGATGGACATGGTTTTCAAAGCTCGAATGACAAGGGGGAATGACGAAGCACGAATGACGAA
>JABMRB010001173.1 GCA_013202865.1 Candidatus Nealsoniibacteriota bacterium
GCAACGGAAGCGCGGTGGCAAGCCCCGCGGCTCGCTTTAGAAACGCACCACCACGCCGCTGGGTAACTCGCGACCGGTGACGCTACGGAGTGTGAGGTGGCTGGCGGTGAGTGGGGCGCTCTCGCCCAGCGCTTCGGCCGTCATGGTCTTTAGGCGCCCGGGGTCGAAGCCGGGTGTGTGGCAGGTTAATAGCACGAAGCGTCGCCGCCCGGCGGTCAGTTCGCCGCAGAGTTGCAAGAGCCGGGGGAGGTGTTTCGTCAGCCGCCAGACTTCGCCGCGGGTGCCGTGGCCGTAGCTGGGTGGGTCGAGGATCACGGCGTCGTAGCGGTTGCCCCGTTTGAGTTCCCGCTTGGCGAACTTCAACGCATCGTCGGCGATCCATCGCACGGGCAACTCCGCCATGCCGGAAAGTTCCGCGTTGCGGCGTGCCCAGGCGACCGTATTCCGGGCCGCGTCGACGTGTACCACCTCGGCCCCGGCCGCAACGGCCGCCAGCGTGCTGCCGCCCGTGTAGGCGAAGAGATTCAACACACTGACCGGCCCGCCGGCCGCCTGCACCTGCCGCGCGATCCAATCCCAATTGGCCGTCTGTTCGGGGAACACGCCCAAGTGTCCGACGGGCGTGCATTTCAACTCAAGCGTCACGTCGCCATGCGCAACGTTCCATCGCTCGGGAAGCTCCCCATCTGCAATCCAATGCCCCGGGTCGTTACCCGTCTTCTCGAATCGCCCGTCGGCCCGCGTCCAGAGGTCCGGATCACCCCGCTCGATGCCCTCGGCCACCGGGCAAGGCCGATCGAGCGTGACGCCCGCGAACCGTTCCAGCCGCCGGCCGTCGCCGAAGTCGATCAGTTGGTATTGGTCGGGGGTGAACATCGAATCAGCCGGCGGTCCTGAGGAGACGCATTGTCGTTTCGCCCCCAATTGTCGCCGACGGTCCTACCACAATCTATGGCGGGGATCAAGTCCCAAGAGGGTTGTTTCGAGGAGTAAAGGCTGCCCCACCTGGGGGCGAACGTTGTCGGCCGATCGATTGAGGGAGAGGCCTGCCGTTGCCTTTTGGAAACACTTCTCTTACAATTCCGTTAATGAAAGTCGCCATATTCAGCACGAAGTCCTACGATCGGGATTTTCTCCTGGAGGCCAATCGGGGTCACGGCCACGAGTTGGTGTTCCTTGAGCCGCGGCTGGCCGAGCAGACGTGTCGGCTGGCGGACGAGTTTCCGGCCGTCTGCGCGTTTGTCAACGACGAACTCGATGCGGGGGTGCTGCTAACGCTTTCCGGGCAAGGCACGCGGCTGATCGCGATGCGGTGTTCGGGGTTCAATAACGTGGATCTCCGCGCGGCCGACCGCCTGGGGTTGACCGTCGCCCGGGTGCCCGCCTATTCACCCCGGGCGGTGGCCGAGCACACTCTGGGGCTGATCCTTGCGTTGAGCCGGCGGCTGCACAAGGCTTACAACCGGGTCCGCGAGGGCAATTTCTCCCTGGACGGGCTGCTCGGGTTCGAGTTGGGCGGGCGGACCGCCGGTGTGATCGGCACCGGCAAGATCGGCCAACTCGTCGCGGGGCTGCTGGCCGGGTTCGGGTGCAAGCTGCTGGCCTACGACGTGGCGGCCAACCCCGAGGTCGAAGCCCTGGGTGCCCGCTACGTGCCGCTCGATGAGTTGTTTGCCCAATCCGACGTGATCACGCTGCACTGCCCGCTGGTGCCGGAAACCTATCACTTGATCGACGACGAGGCCTTGGCGAAGATGCGGCGCGGCGTTGTACTGATCAACACCAGCCGAGGTAAGCTAGTCGACACCGAGGCGGTGGTTCGCGCGTTGAAGTCGGGCAAGATCGGCTCGCTGGGTCTGGACGTCTACGAAGAAGAATCCGATCTGTTCTACGAAGATCTCTCCGATCAGCTGATCCAGGACGATGTCTTCGCCCGCATGCTAACCTTCCCCAACGTGATCATCACCGGTCATCAGGCCTATTTCACCGAGGCGGCGATGCTCGCGATTGCCGAGCAGACGATCGAGAACGTCACGGCCTTTGAACAGGGCCAAACGCCACCGGGGTTGATCACCGCCGAAACGGCGCACGCCCGACCTCCTTGTGGTTCGCAGTCGTGATTCCGGGCGGCGGGTCCGGGCGGTACGCGAAGACGTGGCTTCCACCTCAACAGCGCCGTTCAGTTCTTCGGGTGAGATTTGGCCAACTTTCGCGACATGCCTTCTTCGGCCATCGCTTTCTCGAACGACGGATCGAGTTTCGCACACTCCTCGGCCAGCCGACTGCGACGCATCCGCGCAAGCTTCTCCCGCACGGCAGCTTGGATGGCCTGGCTGCGACTGGCAAACTCCTCTCGCTCGACAAGACCGTCTACTTCAGCCAGTAGCACCGAGTCGATCGAAATGGCAACTTTGGACGCAGGCATGATCTTTCTCTAGTATTACCAACAATAATGCCAGGGCGCGTTGCGAAAGTCAAGGCCGAAGGCCATCTGCCTCATTTCCTCTTTCCTGTTGAGTTGCCTTCTCAGAGACCGACCGTTGCCGTATTTTCTGAATTTCGTTCTTGAGATCCGAATAGTTATTCTCAACAACTTCGAGCCAAGTGTCAATCAGGGCACCGCGCAGCCAACCTGAACGACTAAATCCGAATTGAATGGCATGCAGGAGGGCAACCGGCTGCCAAACCGCGTTGGGCGCCGAGGGACGAAATAGCCAAATCCCACCACCGCTGATACCGCTCGGGTGGGGCGCTGGTGAACCGATTGTGACCGGGACGGTACCGGTCGTTTTCGCGTTCATGAATTGCAGCGAATCATCAGGGTGAAAGCTAATGAAGATGTCTACTCCGAGAACGGGATCTGTTCTTGTGCCGGAAGTGGGCCATTCGGAACGGGGAAGGGCCACACTGAGGAACGTAAACGCATTGCACTGATGAACCTGCAAGGTTTCGTTCTGCGTCAAGGGCCGCCGATCAATCTGGTCGATGAATTTCTCAGGATACCCGACGACAGTGACGTTGTATTCGGTGTCTTGATCGGCCTCAGCGCCAATACGATCTGCTGGCACAAACGTGTCTCGAAATCGCGGAACGTCCTTTGGGAGCAGTTCAAGCAGCCCAACATCAAGTGTCGGGTGGACATGACGCGCTGCGAAATCGTAAACGTTGTCAATCGAATCGCGAAGCACTACCGAGAATTCATGTGAAGCTGGAATTACGTGAGCTGCGGTCGCGAGAAAAAAGCGTGCCCCTATGTTGATAGCAACAACGGTTCCATCGGCACCGTTGGTCCGGTCGATGAGGCAGTATGTAGACGCATGCGCCTTGGCGGCGAGTGCGTTTACCTCTATCTGGGAAACAGTCTCATCCGGTTCGTTTGCCATGCGATGTATCCTGATGCCAAATTCTCAAAGGAGTTGCATGAAGTCTTCCACGGTGAGGCCCGCTTGCCGCAAGATTGCCCGAAGCGTTCCTCGCCCGATCTCCTTATGGTTCGGAATCGTGATTCCGGTCGGCGGGTCCGCGCGGTACACGAAGACGTGGCTTCCCTTTCCTCGGCCGGGGATTTCGACAAAACCGGCCTTGCACAGCGCGGTGCATACTTGACGGCCTGAAAGCAGGGGCAACCTAGGACTCATCGTCGGCCTCCTGCCACTTATACGACACAAAGATAAACGTCAAAACCCTCGTCCGGAACCGGCAAGCCGACCGACCGGGCGCCCTCGACCCATACCTTGATGGCGTCCCGAATGTTTTCGATCGCCCCCTCTTTCGTGTCGCCCTGGCTAATGCAACCGGGCAGGCTTGGCACCTCGGCGACCCAGCCCCCGTCCTCCGGATCAGGGTGGATAATCACTTGTCGCATCATCATGGCCTGGCTCATAGTCGACCCTTTCTCGCTGGCTAGAACGCCGCACGCTCGGCGAGGTTCATGCCCCCTGCTATTCTAGCACGCGGCAGGGGGTTGCTTCAATACCGAGCATCTTCACGTTGCAACGGTTATTTCCGCTTCTTCGCCGTCTTCCGATGCGGTCGATACCCGGCCGTCTTTCGCTTGTCCGGCGCCTTGGCGGGTCGCTGCCGGCCGTGTTTGCCCTTGGCGGATTCTTTCGGCCGGCGGACCGGGATCAGGCACTCCGGACCGGCACCGATCAGATCCAAACGGCCGGCCTGCTCCAAGGCCCGGTAGACGTCGTCGTAGTTCTCCGCCTTCCAGTATTGCAACAGGGCCCGTTGCAGGCGGCGCTCGCGGGCGCCTTTGGGGACGTAGACCGGCTCGTCGCTCAACGGGTCGATGCCCGTGTGATACATGCAGGTGGCCAGGTCCATCGGGGCGGGGATGAAGTCTTGCACTTTGTCGGGCCGGTAGCCGGTGCGTTTGAGATAGAGGGCCAGATCGATCATCGCGTCGAGATCGCAGCCCGGGTGGCCGGCCATGAAATAGGGGACCAGGTACTGCTGCTTGCCGGCCGCGGCGGACGCCTCGCGGAACTTCCGCCCGAACGACTCGAAATCGTCGATCGGCGATTTGCACATCCGTTGCAACACTTCCTCGGCACAATGCTCCGGGGCCACTTTCAACAGCCCGCCCGTGTGGTGCCGGGCGAGGTGTGCGATGTAGGCCGTGCTCCGCCGGGCAAGGTCCATGCGGACGCCCGAGGCGACGAGCACCCGCTTCACGCCCTTGACCTGCCGGGCGGCCTTCATCAGTTCGATCAACGGGCCGTGGTCGGTTCGCAGTTGTTTGCAGACGTTCGGATAGAGGCAACTCGTCCGCCGACACTTGTCTCCAACTTCCGGCCGGTCGCAGTTCATCATGTACATATTGGCCGTCGGCCCACCCAGGTCGCTGATCACGCCGGTGGAGCCGGGCTGCGCGACGATCTGCCGGATCTCGGCCAGCACCGACTCGTGGCTGCGGCTCTGGATGATGCGCCCCTGATGGGCCGAAAGCGAACAGAACGCGCAACCACCGAAACAGCCCCGCATGATCTGGATCGAATCCTTCACGACCTCAAAGGCCGGGATCTTCTGCGTGCCGTAACTGGGATGCGGACACCGCGTGAACGGCAGGCCGTAGATGCGGTCGATCTGCGGCTGCGAAAGCGGCAACGTCGGCGGGTTGACCACCACCGCCTCACGATCGCAATACTGCACCAGCCGCCGGGCGTTGTGCGGGTTGCTCTCGTGGTAGATCGTCCGCGTCATCCGGGCGAAGGCCTGCGGGTCGGTGGCAACTTCTTCGTGACTGGGTAGAGTCAGCGTGTCGTCGTTCGGCGGCGTTTCACTCGCACCGAGCCGATAGACCGTGCCGCGGACGTCGCGGATCTCGCGGATCGACTGGCCCCCGTCCAGTCGCCGGACGATCTGCACGAGCGGCGTCTCGCCCATGCCGTAGACGATCAGGTCGGCCTTGGCGTCGAGGATGATCGCGCGGCGGACCTTGTCGCTCCAATAATCGTAATGGGCCAACCGCCGCAAGCTGGCCTCGACGCCGCCGGCGATCACCGGCACTCCCTTGTACGCCTCGCGAGCACGTTGGCAATAGGCCAGCGTAGCCCGATCCGGCCGGCGTCCGATCTGTCCGCCCGGGCTGAAGGCGTCGTCGTTGCGGACCTTGCGTGCGGCCGTGTAATGGTTGAGCATCGAGTCCATATTGCCCGCGCTGACGGCAAAGCACAGCCGCGGCCGGCCGAACGTCTTCCACGCGTCGCACGAATGCCAATCGGGCTGGCTGAGAATCGCCACGCGAAAGCCCTCGGCCTCGAGCACACGGCCCAACAGGGCCATGGCGAAGCTCGGATGATCGACGTAAGCATCGCCCGTGACAAAGACCACGTCGACGGCGTCCCACCCCCGGGCGGCAACCTCCTCGGCGGTCATCGGCAACGGTCGTTCGGCACAGGATTTCGGACGTTTACCGCGTGGAGGCATGATGGCGACGATGAGACGAGGTCGGTGCAGGTCAACCTCCAGTGTATCACAAGATCGCCGCGTCACCAGTCGAAATAACCCCCAGGGCCGCTTGCGGC
>JABMRB010001174.1 GCA_013202865.1 Candidatus Nealsoniibacteriota bacterium
ACTTCGACCTTCTTCTCAAACAGGATCCAGACACCCTGGCCGGTTCTCTGATCCTCGCTTGAAATCGCACCCTTGCCCATCACCTCAAACTCTGCCAGCCCCGCCGCTTGGGCCCACTGCTTCATTTGCTCAGGGCGTCTGAGCTCAACAAAACGTGTCCACTTCTCGGCTTCATCGCCCTGCATCTTCTCCTTCCGGCCCTGAATCAGCTTCTGGACCGCCCACTTAGGATAACCACTCCCAGCACCACCGCCAATGTATGCCTTGCCGCCCGGCCGCAGGACGCGATAGACTTCCTTCAGCCCCTGGACCGGATCGTCCCAGAAGAAGATCGAACCTCGGCTCACAACGAGATCGACGGCATTGTCGGGCAACGGCATCTTTTCGGCGCACCCGACCACGGCCGCAAGACGATCTTCGATTCCTTTCTCTCGTGCGATCTTGAGGCCGTCCGCCATCGATTTCGCGTTAGGGTCTAACATGACAACTGGATTGCCGGCGGCTTCGATCAGCGGGATGGCAACCTGTCCCCTGCCGGCCCCGAGATCGACCCAGAAGCCTTCCTGAGGCTTGCAGAATTCCAGGATGTCTTGAACCACATAAGGGTAGCGGCTTGGCAACGACCGTTCGCCCTTGAGTTCCTGCGGCGCTGCCGACTCCTGGGAGACAGCAGACGACGAAAGGAGCATCAAACAAGAAACCACTCCAATTGCAGGCAACAGATTCTTCATTTTCGCACTACTTCTCCGTCGGCTATTTCCTTTTCAGCCACCACGGTATGGTGGCGTTTGGGGCAGTGTCGAATCTCGGCACATGGGGCTTGATATCCAGCACCGGTGTGTCCGCAAAGGCGTCGATCCCCTCGACATGGACGACATTATTATTCACGGAGATGATTTTGCATAGGGTCATGGCGATAAGGTTGGGGCGGAACGGCGACCGGGTGGCGAATACACCGGTCAGCGGGTGCTTCATGTTCCCGGGAGGGCTGGGATGGATCTGCAGAGTGGCTCGTTTTGTAGGCGTGTCGTTGCGGTCGAACCACCAGTATACGTAGACGTGTGAAAAACCCTCCAGCCCAAGTAGCCCCGGCTGGTACTTCTTTTTCAGTACGATCGTGGTGCGACCGTCGGCTTTCTTGATCCAGCCGATCGGACGAACGTTAAACTGCTCGGTCATCTTTTGTTCCACGTCATCCGCGTCGCCTGCCGCGGCCGGCCCGATGCACCAGACACCAAGAAGGAAGGTCGGCAAGACAAATAAAGAAGCACTTTTCATGGTCTGGAACTCCTCGAATTGCTCCCCACGGTTTTTACACTTGCACTCAATTGAAAATCGGCTTGTTCCATGAACTTCCCCGTAGCCTTCGCCTTGACTTGTTGATCCTGGATGAGTTCCGCCTTTAACGCGTAGAAGGGCGGAGCGGACATCTCGATCCACGCACGTATGCGCGAGGTTCGACCGGTAGCCACCGGATAGCGGAAGCGTACCCTCAGTTCGCCGGTGATCCCCGTGTGTCCATGCGCGAACAGGCAATTGGTCATCGCGCCATCCAGCAGCGAAGAGATCACGCCCCCGTGCAACACGCCTGGAAAACCTTCATACTTCCCGTCGCAGCCGAAATGCGTCTGCACGCTGCCGTCTTCCAACGCGTCAAATTCGAGGCGTAATCCAGATTCATTCTTGGGACCACACACAACACAATTCGGATGGGCCTCCTTGTGGAGGTCGGGGTGGCCGTCCAATGCGGCTTCATTCGTCATGGGGGCAACCTCCTACAGTTGACGTCAATTCTCCGTTGAGATAGCTTTGGACAATCTGTCCCCGTGTCTCAAGCGGTATGTTCATCACAACGCCAATGCCGTTTTGTTTGAACAATCGTTCGGCGAGTGGCCCCATTTCACCGATCAATAACAACTCATCAATGCACTTCCCAAGGAAACGGCTTGGATGCCCTTGAGTCAAAGGAATCGCAATCATCGAGTGATCGTTGTTCTGACGAATCTTCCGCATCTGCCGGCTCACTCACTGAAAATAGGCGTCCAGGATCGTGGCTTTTTCCTCGGCCTGAACACATTGGATCTTCGACACTGCACATTGCAGCGGCGATGGCGATTCGGCGTCTGCTTCCTCGCCTTGCCGCTTGCATGTGCAGCGAATTACCTACGCGGTCTTCTCTTCCTTCTTGATCCTGCAGCAGCCCGGCGAGCCCTTGTCCAGACCACACTTGTCGCATTCTACCGTGCCCTTCTTGCAGCATTTGTCCGAACCCTTGATCTGGCCGCAGTAGGTACACAGGCGGACGGCTTTCTTCGCACCACCCAATCGACAGCAACCGGGTGAACCCTTGTGCAATCCACACTTGGGACACTTCTCCGCGCCGGCTTTGCAGCACAGTTCCGACCCCTTGACCTGTCCGCACTTGTAGCACAAAACGCAGACGCCAGGCTCTTTTTTCTTCTTGCCGCGTTCTTCAGCAGCGTCTGCCGTTGTCCCGAGAGACGGAATCATCATCGCCGCTGGGGCGAACAGCGCAGCCTTGAGCATGTCTCGTCGTCGCATCAGTCTTCTCCTTCTGCGGGTCACAAATACCGAGATTCGCCCGGCTACATTGCCGGAGCAAAGCCATTCCCCATTATACTTCAGCACTCGGCAGTTGCAAGGTTTCCCGGCTCGTCCGCAAGTTGTTCGTTCACGGCAACTCATGTCCAACGTGTTCAGCAGCCAGGATCGAGTCCACAACGTCGGCAAAGGCCTTTGCGGCTCGTGACTGAGGGCCATCGTGAAAAAACGGTATCCCTGCGTCACCGGCCACGACGACATCGGGGTCGATCGGAATCTGCCCCAGAAACGGGACTTGCATCTCCCGGGACAGTGCCACGCCGCCTCCGCGCTTGAACAGGTCGATTTTCTCCCCGCACTTGGGACACACCAGCCCGCTCATGTTCTCAACGATGCCCACAAC
>JABMRB010001175.1 GCA_013202865.1 Candidatus Nealsoniibacteriota bacterium
GTGAAACCCGGGCCTGCCAACGCCACCTCCACGGAGCCATGCCATGACGCCGGACGAAGACCGCACCGACTACAGCGTCACCCGAATCGGGCCGGTGCAGTTCAGCCTGCAAACGCTGCTGCTGGTGACCACGGGGTTGGCCGTCTGTTGTTCGTTGTTGCTGGTGGCTCCAAGCCCGGTCCGGGTAGTCACGGCCGGATGCCTGTTGATCACGCTGCCGGCGTTGCTGACGGTCGTGCTGATCTACCGCCGGACCTACGCGCGGACGTTCTGCATTGCGGCGCTGTTCCCATCGGGTCTCCTGTTCTGGGAGATACAAACGCTGGTGCAGCTTCTCTACGTCTACGGTGGGGCGTTTGGGCAGGCGGGGCCGATGGAGGCTGGCTACTGGCCGGCTATGTTCGTCGCCGTCCAATACGGCCTGAGCCTGGTGATTGGTCTGTTGGCCGTCTTCGTCCGCTGGAAGCTGGAGAACGCCGACCGTCTGCGGGCAGAGGAGCGGTCCGGACAAGTCGAAGGGACGGATTCGTCCCAGCAGGAGTGGGACCAAAGCGATTGATCGACGACTCATTGAGTCTGTGGGGAGACAAATAGCCGCGACCCGTTGCGCGCCAAACCTAATACAAGCTCGAAGCGCAAGCGAGTGGATCTCCTCCAACCAAGTCCACTCGCTTGCGCTTCGAGCTTGTATTTCACGTGGCGATGTGCGACCAGGCAGCCGGTTTCACGTGAAACGGACGGATTACGGGGATTTCTTGCGGCGGGCCACTGTTTCAGGTTACAATCGGACCAGTTTCACGCCCAGGCATGCGGGCCCCGTCCGCATCCGTCCGCCATCGAGAGGTCGAGATCATGAGCCACCGACAACGAACCATCACCCGCCGCCGCTTCACCGCTGTCGCTGCCGGGGCGATCGCCGGCTCTGGCATCGCCGGCCGCACATGGGGCCAGGCCGATCCGCCCGACAATGGCCGCCCCTTCTTCTTCATCGTGGCGGCCGACCCGCAGCTCTTCTGGGGGCCGGTGGAGTTGTGGAAGAAGGCCGTCGGAGAGATCGGCCGCCTGAAGCCCGCGCTGACGGTCGTCTGTGGCGACTTGATCCAGGACCCGGGCAACGAGGAGCAAGCCCGGGCGTATCTCGATCCGGCCAAGGCGCTCGACGGCAAGGTGCCGCTCTACAACCTGGCCGGCAATCACGACGTCGGCAGCCCGCCCACGCCCGAGTCGTTGGCTTGGTACGAGAAACACTTCGGCAAGCCCTGGTACTCGCTGACCCACGGCGGGTGCCTGTTCGTGGTGCTCGACTCGAACCTGCTGTGCAAACCGAACGGTGCCCCCAAGCTGGCCGAGCAACAACTGGCCTGGCTGAAGCAGACGCTGGCCGACGCCGCCAAGGCGAAGCATGCCCACCGGTTCGTCTTCCTGCACCATCCGATCTGTCTGAAGCAGATCGACGAGCCCAACGGCTACTTCAACGTGCCGAACCCGCGACGTGCGGAACTGCTGAAACACTTTCACGACCACAAGGTCACGGCCACCTTCTCCGGCCACTACCATCGCAACGCCCTGGTCACCGACGGCAATCTGCAACTGATCACGACCGCATCGACCGGCAAGCCGCTAGGCAAGGACCCCACCGGCTTTCGCATCGTCAAGGTCTACGGCAACCGCATCAAGCACGCCTACCACGGCTACGACGAGATGCCGGTAAAGGTCGAGTTGTAGCCAGCGAGCCGCGGGGTTCACCCCCGCGCTGACCTGATTCAATTCTGGCCGTTTTCGGGTAATCGTCGCTTGCGGCTTCGCATCTTCTCGCGTCACGCTACGAAGCCGCAAGCGGCAAGAAAGCGGTCGCAAAGGTGTTGCCCCATTGTGAACCGGCCCCAAGATCAACATCCCACCCCTCGTTCCACGTGAAACGAACGCCCCGCGGTGGCAACCGACTGTCTCCCGAACGCTTCTCAGGCTACAATGGGCACCCGATGTCCGAACCGTCCGCCGGTCAGAAACTCGTCCCAGGAGCAACAACCGATGGAAGATCCACCCACAGCGGCACCCCGCGGCGGCTTGTTTCGGTTCAGCTTGCTGGCGTTGCTCATCTTCACGGCCGTGAACGCCGCGACCTGCTCCTTGCTGTTTGCCTCGCCCGGCTGGGTGCGGTTCTGTTCAATCATGATCTTCGCTTTCGCATTTTCGACCGTTTGGGTAGCCGCGATGGTCTACGGCCGCGGCTACTTGCGTACCTTCGCCATCGGGGCGCTCTGCTCGGCCGCAGCGGGCACTCTGTTTGCCGCCTTCTTTCTCGCCTACATGTCGCTCGGCCTGATGACCAGCAACTACCCCAGTTCCTGGGATTCCTGGGCCGAAGAGTTCGAGCATTTGAAGTTCGAGCCGGCGCTGGCGACGTTGATCTTCTTTGGATTGAATATATTCACCGGTTTACTCGGGGTGACGACCCGCTGGCTAATCGAGTCGTCACGCCGGCTGTAGTCCGTAGGGTGCGTGAAACGCACCACAATACTTGGGCGGTGGTGCGTTGCACGCACCCTACGTGTCAAACCGGGTGTTTCACGGGAAACAGGCAATCCGCGAAGCATGGTCGTTTCACGTGAAACGTGCCGATTGGCCGGAAACTGGCATTTCCCGGCGGTCGTGTCCCGGGTTACAATTCTGCGTTCGTCGAAAATCGTGTCGGCCAAAAGCGGCAAGGAGGCCGGTTGTGGGTCGCGTGTTGTGTGTTGCAAATCAGAAAGGGGGCGTCGGAAAGACGACGACCGCCGTCAGTCTGGCCGTCGCGCTGGCCAAGGCCGGGTTGCGCACGTTGCTGGTCGATCTGGATCCGCAATGCAACGCCACCACGGGCATGGGGCTGAAACCGACGCGGGTTCATCCGTTGACCATGAACACCCCCCTGCGGTTGGGTGCTCTCGGGACGAGTGACCCGCATCTTCACGTCCTGCCGGGCAGCCGCACCTTTCGCGACATCGAGACGCTCAGCCAGCCCAACGCAAGTCAGGCCCGGCAACTCCGGGAGAATCTCGGTCGCGGATTCAGTTCCTACGACTTTGTGCTACTTGACTGCCCCCCATCGTTGGGGCACCTGACGAAAATGGCACTGGCTAGTTCGACTGAGGTATTCATACCCATCCAGTGTGAGTATTTCGCCATGGAGGGGCTCGCCCAGATGATCGAGGTCATCCGCCAGATCATCGAGCACAGCACGCACCGCCTCGAGTTCGGCGGCATCCTGCTGACGATGTACGACCACACGTTGGAACTCACCCAGGAGGTCGACCGGGAGGTCCGCGAGTTTTTCGGCGAGATCGTCTACGACACGGTGATTCCGCGCGACGTGGCCGTCTCGGAAGCACCCAGCCACGGAAAATCTGTAATCGACTACGCACCCCGAGCCCGCGGCGCCAGGGCGTACGTAGAGCTTTGCATGGAGGTACTTGAACGTGAGTAAGCAGAGACGCTTGGGACGCGGACTAGAGGCCTTGTTGGGCCGTGCGCCCGCGCCGGCCGACCCGCCAGAACAACCGCCCGTTGAGCGGCAGCCTATCGAGCAGCAGGCCAAACGACAGCCGCCCATACGACAGCAGCCCGCCGAGCAAGCGCCGGTCGAGCATGCGCCGGTCGAGCATGCACCTATCGAGCAAGCGCCCGTCGAGCAGTTCGCGATGCCCGACGTGGACGAAGCCCCACCCGTGGACGAGGCCCTGCCCGTGGACGAGGCCCCGCCCATCGCACAGGCCCCCGCTGTCTCGTCGCCCCCACCGGCCCCGTTGGCAACCGGGACGCAACCGCTGAACGTGCATCAGATCGACAGCAACCCATCCCAGCCCCGGCAGGACTTCGACGCGGAGGAGATGCGTTCGCTCAGCGAGAGCCTTTCGGCCCATGGACTGTTGCAGCCGGTGGTGGTCCGGCAGGTGGACGACCGCTACGAGTTGGTTGCCGGCGAGCGACGTCTTAGGGCGGCCGTGCAGGCCGGCTGGACGGAGGTGCCCGCCAATGTGATCGAGGCCAGCGACCGGGAGTCGGCCGAACTGGCGGTGGTCGAGAACTTGCAGCGGGCGGACCTCAACCCGTTGGAGAAGGCGGCCTCGTTCCAGCGATACTTGCAGCAATACGGCTGCACGCAGGGGGAGTTAGCCGGGCGGCTGAAAATGGACCGTTCGACGATCGCCAACCTGATCCGCCTGCTGGAGTTGCCCGAGCCGGTCCGCGACGCGATCCGTAGCGGGCGGATTACGCAAGGCCACGCCCGGGCGCTGTTGCCGCTGGGAGAGGAGCACGAGCAGATCGCGTTCTGCCAGCGGATTCAGCGGGAAGGGTTGAACGTCCGGCAGACGGAGTCGGCGGTGCAGGAGGCGGTTGCGGCGGCCGACGGGAAGCCCTTAGGTGTGGTCGACCGCCAGGGCAACGCGACGCGGCAACGTCCGGCAACCAGCGAGCATCTGGCGGCGTTGGAGCAGGAATTGCGTTCTGCGTTGGGGGCAAAGGTACGGCTCACGCACAACGCGCGTGGCCGGGGCAAGTTGGTGATTCACTTCCGCAACCACACGGAATTCGAGCGGCTCCGGGTCCACCTGACCGGTTCGTCGCCCGGCGACCTGCGTAGCCACGCCGGGTAGCCGGATTTGCAGGAATTCAGTCGAAATCAGCTCCCCAATTGCCGATCGGGCTGCGGGAGAGTATGATACAGAGATCGCGGGGCGTGGCGCAGCCTGGTTAGCGCGCCTGCTTTGGGAGCAGGA
>JABMRB010001176.1 GCA_013202865.1 Candidatus Nealsoniibacteriota bacterium
CATCCCTTCCACCACCGCAACCGCTGCCTGTCGACGAACATCCGATGCAAAATGCGTTCCTTCGCTCATGGGCGAGACTTATCGTCTCATATTCATCTTCCGTCAACCCCAATGGGACATTTTTTATGGGACGGGCCATACTTATTCTGCAGGTACCAGGCGATCAGGTTCCGCTCGGTCGAAGTCAGGTCCTTGTACATCAGGAACTCGGGGATATCGCCTTTCCAATAACGGTTGTGCCCCCCGTTATCGCCAAGGATCATGTCGTCGTAGCCTTCGGGAGCGCTTTGGGCGTCGACGATATGGTGTTCGTTCATCTTGAAGGCGTCGGTCGCTACTCCGTCTACCTTGAAGTCACCCGTCTCGAACGTGAAATCGGCGGAGTTCAGCGCCGCTGCCGTACCGCGATAGAGGCCCGTGTCGCCCGGGTTCGCCCCGACGGTTCGCACGCGGATTTCGGCCCAGTCGACGTTCTTACAGAACATCGTGGGCAGGTCGTTGGTAGCACCGGCCTCCAGCGAGGTGACGCTGAAGATGTTCGTCACGCCGTCGATTCCGCTGGGGTTGCTGTGCATGCGGTCGCCGTTGAGGTTATCGCCTTCGGCTCCCCAGAAATGCACGGCAGGCTGGCCGTTGAGCACGTTCGTTTCAAACGTGGGCTGGCGGTTGGTGTCGCCCTGGATGAACGTCGCTCCCCCGTCTTTGCCTTGCCAGGATGCCACCGCTTCGCCGTCGAGCAGCCCCGCGGCGGCCAGATCGGCCGCGTCCAGATGCAACAGCAGTTTGTCGGGAAGGTCGGGCAGCGTGGCCGGGACCGCGGGGTTCTCGTTGCCGATGATCTGCAACGTGCCGCCGGAGAGTTGTGCCTTGGTAGAACCGGCCCACGACGCCGAACCGGTCATCGTCAGGGTGCCGCCGGCAGCGTTGATCGTGGCGTTGCTCATGCCGGTCATCTCGTTGACGCCACCGGGCTCGATCGCCAGCGACGCCGCTCCGGCCTTGGTGAACGTGAACGGCCCGGTCGTCGCGGCGCCGCTGATCGTACCGTAGGTCGTCTCCAATTCGGGCGCAACGCCCACGGTGGTGGCCCCGTCGAGGATCTCCGTTCCGCCGGTGAACGTGACGCTACTAACCGTGCCGGTGATGGTCGCCACACCGGTGGAGCCGAGGGTCAGTTTGCCGAATTGGGCCGGACCGGCGCCGAGCACGTCCAGCGTGGAATCGTCGGTGACCGTGAAATTGGTGCCGGTCATGGCGATCGGCAGGGGGATCGTCATTCCGTAGCGGTTCGCCAAGTGCGTAGTGACCTGGTATTTCTCTTCGGCGGTCAATTCCTCGTTGTAGATCAGGATGTCGGCAATGTCGCCCCGCCAACCACGGTCGGCGATTGTCCTGTCCTGGGCGATTCGGCTGGCCTCGACGGGGCCGGTGGTGGCCACGGAGAGAATAGAATACTCCAGTGGGTGAAGCGTCGTTCGTCCGTCGATCGCTTCGCCGTTGAGTTCGGTGGTGCCGTTAAGGACATTCCCGCTGGTCCAACCGGACCAGATGTAGCCCGGGATGTCCCCATGGAAGTGGTAGGTGACGTCGTCGCCGAGCAGGAACTGGATGTTGCCGGGGGCCGAGTCCTTCACGATCCAGAAGACCGTGCGGATGTCGTTGATGTCCGCGAACTCGAGCCACTCGGTACCGGTATCGTCGAAGCGGACCGCCGGGTTGCCGTTGAGTTCCGGCACGGACTGAATCCACTGCGGAGAAGTGGCGCTCATGGTCGTGGCGTCGTAGGTTCCGGCCGAGTCGGGCCACGCGGCAACGTCGCCGCCGTCGGCCGCTTCGGTGATGGCCGCGGCATCGAAGCGGGCCTTCAGACCGGTGGTCACGAGCCCCGGATTCACTGCCGGAATCCCCGAGTCGGCGGTGATTTGGAACGTACCGCCGTTGAGCTTCACCGCTCGGGCGCTGCCGATTGGGCTGGCGCCGCCGACGGCTAGCGTGCCGCCGTCGACCTGCAAGGTCGATCCGAGCACGGCCGTAACGCTACCGAGGGTCACGGAGCCGTTGCCCGTCTTGACCAGCGTGGCGACCGTGGCGTCGTCGCTGAGGTTAGCCACGTTGAGGCTGCCGGCGACCGTGGCCGTCCCGGCAATATGGAGTTCGTCCAGATCCCCGCCGCCTGCCGACAGCGTGGCAAGGTGCTCGACGTTGATCCGGGAACCGTCGACGGTACCGTTGATCGTCAGCGTCTTGCCCGTGTCCACGGTCAACTGGCTTGCGCCGATCTCCAAGTACGAGGCCGACTGGTTCGCAGCGACGTGGACGTGCGCATCATCGCCGATGATTGCGGTGATCAAGTCGGTTGGCGGAGTATAGACGGGCCAGTCGGGCGCGGAGGTGTCCGGGTCTTTGTTCCAGAGACCGCTGCCCCAGTTGCCGTCCGCCGGGCTGTTGGCCCAGGTATACTCGGCCGTGATGCCCTCAATGCCAAACAGCTCGATTTCACCCAGTTGTCCGTCCGTGTTGCTCACCGTGCTGTCGCAGTCAAACTTGATCCACGTGTATTGATCCGGCACGGCAAAATCAGCACCGGGATTCGGGCTCGACGGACTATCCCAACGGACGACCTGCTGTCGCGTGTCGCCCCACGCAGAGGTGCCCTCGACGTCGTAGGTGAAGATATCGGTCCAGTTGCCGTCGACACCGTCGGTAGAATCGTTTGAACCCTGGATGCGCCAGACGTCCGGGTCGCGGGCTGCCTCGTCATTGGCCGACGAGACGGTGAAGTGGGTGAGGACCTGTGGCAAGGCAAACTCGAGGGCCACCCACCCCTGTTGACCGAAGTCGTACCACTTGGCCTCACCGCCGCCGAGCTTGTTGTCAAACAGGTCCAGCGCCGCTTCATTTTCGGGGCCGCCGGGCGAAAAGTAGTTCTCGGCCGAGGCGAATGCGTTGACCCAGTTGTAGCCGGTGCCAGAATATGGTGGGTTGCCGGCCACGTTGTCGTTGATGTCGTTTTCCGGGTCGGTCAGGTCGCCGCCGAGCAACGCGCCGGTGCCGGTGCCCAGGAC
>JABMRB010001177.1 GCA_013202865.1 Candidatus Nealsoniibacteriota bacterium
CGTCAACGGCATCGAGGCAAAGAAGAAGGAGTTCATGGCGAAGTACGACAAGAACAAGGACGGCAAGATCGACGACGCCGAGAAGAAGGCCGCCCGCGACGAGTTCACCAAGCGAGCTGAGGAGCGCAAGAAGGAGTTCATGGCGAAATACGACAAGAATAAGGACGGCAAGCTCGACGACGCCGAGAAGAAGTCCATTCGCGACGAGTGGATGAAAAGCCGCAAGAAGGACTAAGAGCCGAAAAAGGACGTCCCGGAGGATACCGGTCGGGCAACGCAGGCCCCGATTCGGGTAATTCACAGGGAAGGAACCCATACGTCCGGCGGGGTCATCATGCCCCGCCGGGCGTTTTTTGCGCGCTTTGGGCGGTTTGCCGTGGCGGTGAACTGAAACCTTTCCCGCGTGTCTTACGTAGAGGAGTGTAGTCAGCGGAAGACAACCGTCTTGGAACGAGGCCATCGGCAACCGTAATCGGCACCGATGCCGGAGGAGGATTGCCATGAAACGTCAGCGTTCGCATTTGGTCGTGCAGGCCGTCGCCATTGCCCGAAACCACTGGGACGTACCGGTCCGCGTCGCCTTGCGACCGTACGTGCGATTCAGCCTGAACATGAGCCGTGACCTGGACAAACTGGTCGCCCGCTGGGCACACACCGCCGCTCCCAACGCCGCCGCGAGGGAGTCGAGGCGGTAAGGGTGGGGCAGAAGAGGAATATCGAATGCCGAACAAGGAATGTTGAAATCTGAAGTAAGTACGAACGACGATTCCTTTCCTTCGTACTTCAACATTCCTTGTTCGACATTCGATATTCAAGAAAGGAAAGCCGCGTCTACTTCCCGCCCGATCTTTGCCGCAGCAGCCACTCGACGGCGGCGGCTTCTTTGTCTTCTTGTTTTCCGGAGAAGAGCGTCACGTTTTCCGGTTTTCCCGCGGCCTTGTAGGCGGCGGCGACAACCGGCGGGACTTCGTTGCCTTCGCCGGCCAGCCACAGCTTCTTAGGTGCCGCCAGGGCGATCATTCCCGGCAGATCGCCGTACTTGGCCCCGCCGGGCAGGAAGTCGGGGTCGTCGATGGCCGTTACGTCGCCGAAACGGAAGCCGGCCGTGTCGATCACCGCGGCCTCGACCGCGTCGCCGGCCCGAGCACATGCCGCCGCCGCCCAGTGTCCGCTGTCGCCGAGGCCCACAACGTACACCTTCACCCCATCGCCTTCCCGCATCCGCGTCAAAGAGAGCCAGGCTAGGACATCGTGTACGCGTTGTGAAAACACCGGGTGGTTGTAGCCGAACGTATAGCCCGCGTAGTCCTCCTTGATCAAGCGAGTCTTAGCCAGCGGTCTGCCGTCGGTCGTGAATTCGCCCTGTCCGAATAAGTCGATTCCAACGACACCGAAGCCGGCGTCCAGGAGTTTGGCGATCGGTGGTCGCGGGTCTCCTCTCGTATCGAATAGTGATTTCTTGCCAGACTTATCGATCCAAATCACAATCCGCGGGTTCCGCACCCAGTCATCCTTGTCCAAATCTTCCAGTTCGATCGCGACCGTCGGCACTCTCTCGCCGAGCACCGAATACCGTAGCAGGCAAGAATACATCCTGTACTTGCCCCTCTTCACGCTCTTATTGCTGGAGAACTCCCAATGCGGCGCCTCCGGCTGAGGTACCCCCCGGCCGATCATCACATCGACCGCCCCGCCGACGACCTCGCGATACTTCGTAAGACTCTTCTCATCGTGCGGCATCAGGGCGTCGATCTGCTGCTGCGAGTCCTCGGTAATCCACTTCAGTAACGCCCGTTCATGCTCCTCGCCACCGGGTGGTTTCGGATGCTCGTCATTCCAGACGCTCATCTCCTCGCGAGACAGCGGCCGGTAATCCTGCTCGACGATCGGCTCCTTATGGCCCAGTTTCAGGTGCTTGTTGAACCACGCGGCCATCGCTGCTCGCGACGGGTAGTTGTAGTTGTGGCCGAACTCGGTCCGCGAATGGAGCATCACCCGGCCGCCATGGCCGAGCATTTCGTAATGCTGCTTCAACTCCGGAAAACCCTTGGTGGTCATCTCCTTGGTCCAATCGTTGGCAGCACTGAGGCCCAACGGGCGGGGCGAGAACAACGCGGCCAATTCGACGTTGCTCGTGTCGATCCGCAAATAGCACGCGTTTTCGCACGTGCAGCCGCCCTGCATCGCCGTCGAAACCATCACGGCCGGGAAGGCGACCGCGGGCCTCGGGTCGATCGCACAAAGGACGAACGTCTGCGTGCCGCCGCCGCTGGCCCCGGTCACGCCGATTCGCTCGGGGTCGACGTCCGGCAGACCGGCCAGGAAGTCCAACGCCCGGGTCGAATTGTACGTTTGCAGGCCCATCATGTTCTGCATTCGGGCCTCGGCCTGGGCGCTGAAGTAGCCCCAGTTCTCGGCCGTGTTCATCTGCTCGCGCACGCCCGGGCGGTGCGAAATCTGCACGCTGTCGGCGTATCCGACCATGTCGTAGTGGAAGACGACGCATCCCATCCGGGCAAGCTGCACGCAGCGTGCCTGGATCGGGTGCCGCCCGCCGACTTCGTACTTCTCGCCCTCATCGGCGATCTGCTGTTTCACGCTCTTCTCACCGGCGTCGTAGAACCGCCCGTTGGCCCAATGGCCGTGCGGGCAGAGTACGGCCGGCAACCGACCGGTGCGACCTTTGGGGCGGTAGAGGTTGCCCGTGACGTAATGCCCGGGGAAGCTCTGGAAGTAGACCTTCTCGACGGTGTACTCCCCGCGGTCGACCTTGCCGTGGATTGTCGCCCCGAGCGGCGTCTTCGTCGGCACGGGCCACATCCCCGTGGCCACGAGCACCTGCCGGCGGACCCGTTCGCTCCGCGCGGTCCAAGCCTCCGCCGAGTCACACGGGTGGAACGGGAAGTAGCCGTTCAGATCGGTAAGCTCCCCAAGCCGTTTGTCGTCGGGCAGCTCGCCTTCCGGCAACACCCGCGGCACTTCAGCCCGGGCGGTGACCGCCAACAACAGGAGCAGGGCAAGGCACGTACGGCAAGTATTCATGGTCAACTCCGGGGAAGGATGAATGACGAATGACGAATGACGAATGACGAATCTTTTGTCTTACTTCGTCATTCGTCATTCGTGCTTCGTCATTCCCTCCAAAAGCCTTTCCGCACACGCTTTGGCAAACGGGTGGTCGTTGACGTTGCAGTCCATCTCGACGACCGGGATATCGCTGCGGATGTCCTTCTTCAGCGCTGCGAGCAACGCTTGATCTGCTTCGGGCCACCAGAACGGGCCCTCGGGGGCGTCGATCACGCTGAGACCTCGCAACGGGAATAACACGCTCACCGGGGCCGTGCTCAGGTTGACCTTCTCGGCAAGGACCCGGCCGAGCTGCTCGCATTCCTCGGGCGTGGTCCGCATCAGCGTGATGTCGGGGTTGTGCTGATAGAACTTGCGGTCTTTGAACTTCTCGGGGATCGTCGCGGGGGCCCAGAAGTTGACCATGTCCATGCAGGCCGGGGTGACCACCGCCGGCACGCCGCCCCGAGCAGCCGCCTCCAGACGCTGCGGACCGGCCGAGAGCACGCCGCCGACCAACTCGTCGGCCCACTCGGTCGTGGTCACGTCTAGCACGCCCGTGATTAGCCCCTCGGTGACCAGACTCTCCATGGTCCGTCCGCCGGTGCCGGTGGCATGGAACACGAGCACTTCATAACCGGCCTGTTCGAGGATCTTCTTGGCGGCCCCGACGCAATCGGTCGTGTTGCCGAACATCGAGGCCACGATCAACGGCCGGTCGTCGGCGGCCGGGACGTCGGTCTGAAGCATGCCGCAAATGGCCCCGGCGGCGGCGGCAAAGATCGGCCGGCTGATCCGGTTGATGCCCGCCACGTCGACGATGCTGGGTACCATCACGATGTCTTTCACGCCGACGTAGGCCGAGACGTCGGCCCCGGCCACGGTAGAGACCATCACCTTGGGCACCCCCAACGGCAGCGTCCGCATGGCAGCACAAGCGACGGACGTGCCCCCGCCGCCGCCCAACGCCATGATGCCGTCAAAACGTTTCTCGACGTAGAGCTTGGGCACCAACGCGACGGCCCCGCGGCTCATCGCGGCGACGGCCTCACCGCGGTCTCTATTGGCGGCCAGTTCGTCGGCATCGGCGCCGGCCGCCCGGGCGACCTCCTGCCGCGAGACGTCCGGCTCGATCCGTGGCGGTTCGAGCACGCCGACGTCGATCAGCAGCGTCTTCAGTCCGCGGGCCTCAATGCAGCGTTTGACGAAGGCGTACTCATCTCCCTTGGTATCCAGCGCACCCAGCAGAGCGACGGTCTTACCCACAACAAGTCTCCTTTCGTGGCTTCGGTCAGAGCACGAAGTTTTCGAGCAGCGCGACGACAATTCCCATCAACGCACCGCCGGCGATCAGCCCGGCACAGATCGGCTCCTGGTTCTTCACGAGGATCTTGTGGACCATCGAGTTGGGGTCCTTCCATTTCAGCCCGGCGATCCAGAAGAAGAACGATCCGAGGAACATGGCGAAGCACGTACTGAAGGGGATCATCATAGCCAATCCCACCCCCACGCCCGAGATCCAGGACCGTCCTTTAGTGATCATGCGGAGAATCTCGAGCCAGATCCCGACAATGGCTCCCACCAGTGCCGCCCAGCGTGCCGAGACAGGGAGTTTGTCGATTCCCTCGGTCAACACCTCGGCGACTCCTTTCCAGATGACGGCCGAGGGCATGGGGTACTGCTCGGTGACCAACTCCCGCGGTGCGTTCGGATCTTTCGCGGCGGTTGACTTTTCCGAGGAGGACTTGGCCCCCGTCTTGGCGGTCGGCTGCTTCGATGCGGTGGTCGCGCCCTTGGTCTCTTCCGCCTTGCCGGTTGCGACGGGTGGGTAGTCGCCGTTGATCAACTGCCGTGGCCCGATGTTCAGGAACACCATGTAGAAAATGGGCACCGAGATCACCGCGCCGGCAAAGATTCCCAATACGTGGCCGACGGCCTGCTGACGTGGCTTGGCGCCGAGCATGTAGCCGGGCTTGATGTCCATCAGCAGGTTGGACGCATGGCCGGCGACCTCTCCGGTGATGCTGGCCGTGGCAATGTTCGTGGTGATGTTCTTAGGTGCGAGCACCCCGTACGTCAATTGCGTAAGCTTACCCAAGGCCCCGGTGGGCGTGATTGCGGTGAGCGCCGTAGAATTCACGGCGATCAGCGAGAAGACAAAGATCAGCGGAACCGCAATGATCCCCATCCAGACTTCCACGCCGAAGAAGACGTTGGCCAGATAGACCACGACCGCTCCGACCACGGGAATCCCGACAAAGAAGACCCACATGGGGAGCTCGATGTCCTTCAGCACGTCGTTCTGCTGCTGCTTGCTCCGGCCAAACAGTCCGGAAAAAGCGGTGATGAGGATCTTCGGTTTGGAAAAGAACGCGAACAGCGAGGCGGTAGTCATCATCGCCACACCGCCCCAGAGTGCCCAGATCGTAATCTCCTTGAACCCTATCGTACCGGTCGCCGACGGTTTGATGTCACCGACTCGGATCATCCAGGGGGCGAGGATGCAGTAGTTGATCACGGCACCGACCAGCAGCGACACGCCCGTGCGAATCCCCATCAGACCGCCTGCAGCGAACATGACGACGTCCGGCTCGGCACGCAGCGTAAGGTGTCGCATCTCCGTGCCGAACAGTGTCGGCTTCCAGGACTCGAACTTGTAGGCCCAGGCGTCAAGGTACTCGGGAATGGTCAAGCGGCCCAGGTGGAGCTTCTCCATGATCGTGTGGCTGCTCATCACTTTAATCAGCGCCGAGACGCCCCCGCAGATCGCCAGCAGCTTGGCCTTGAACATTCCCTCGCGGGCGTCGCCCGTGTGCAGGGCGTCCATGACGACGCCAGCAGCGCGGCCTTCAGGGAACGGATGCTGCTCGTCGTTGATAAACCGCCGTTTTAACGGGAAGGCAAAGAGCACTCCCAGCACGGCCAGCGAGGTAATCCATGCCATCGTCGTGCCGATCGGGATCACCTCGCCGGTGATCATCATGTAGGCCGCCAGCGAGGAGATCATCGGGGCGGTCATGTAGCCGGCCGCGGTGGCGATCGACTGCATGCAGTTGTTTTCCAGCACGGTGAACTCGCTGCCGAGTCCCAGTTGCTTGAGGACCTTGAACATGGCAAATGCGAGGATCACCGACGTAATACCCACGCCCAACGTCCAGCCGGTTTTGGCGCCGATGTAGAGATTTGTCAGCGAGAGGATGCCGCCCAGCATCATGCCGGTGACGGCCGAGCGGATCGTCAACTGGGGCATGTTGCCTCGCCAGACGTTCTCGAACCACCAGCGGTCCTTCTGTTCGAGAGTCCAGTCGCGGATTTGCTCTTCGGTGAGTTGCTTCAGCGCCATATTGATCACTCGGGTGTCATTCAACGTTTAGCGGGCGGGCAGGCCCGCCCGCTAAACAATCATGTCACGCGGGATCCCACACGCAGAAGAACCTGCGCGGAGACACGAGTTCGCGGCGGGGGGCACACGCCGGTCGGGTAACTACCACCGACCACCGCCGCCACCGCCACCACCGCCACCGCCACGACCGCCACGGCCACCGCGGCCGCCACCGCCGCCGCCACCGCCACCGCCACGCGGGCGATCACGCTTGGGACGCGCTTCGTTGACCGTAATGCTGCGACCGTCGATCTCTGTCAGGTTGACC
>JABMRB010001178.1 GCA_013202865.1 Candidatus Nealsoniibacteriota bacterium
ATCCGGGCCGCAACCCAAAACACTCGCTACGGCTCATCTTTCGCGACCTCTACGGGGCGGGGAAGTTGGACTACCCCTTCTTCGGCGATGCCGCAACCGACGAATTCGACACGATCGTTCTGCGATCCAACTCGCAGGACGCCTGGGTCTACAACACCAGCTCGAACCGCGCGGGCACCTTCGCACGCGACCAATGGCTGCACGAAACGCAAACCGCCATGGGCCAACCGGCCGTCGCCGCCAACTACGTGCATCTCTACATCAACGGCCTCTATTGGGGTGTCTACAATCCGTCCGAGCGGCCCGATGGCTCGTTCGCCGCGGCCCGCTTCGGTGGCGATAAGGAAGATTACGACGCGCTGAAGAACCACGAAGAGGTGCTCGACGGCAACGGCGACGCCTACGACCAACTGCTCGGCCTGATCCAGAACGATCCGAATAACTTCGGCACCGGCTACCGCGACCTCTCCGGCGACGCAGCCTATCAGGAGGTGTTGCAATACGTCGACGCGCAGAATCTGGCCGACTACATGATCCACAATATGTACGCCGCGGCGATCGACTGGCCGGGCAACAACTATATCGCCCGCAACCGCGTCACCGGCGAGGGCTTCAAGTTCTTCGACTGGGACGGCGAACACGCCTTCAAACCGAGCGTCTCCACGGACCGCACCGGCCCGCATAGCCGCGACGCCGATTCGCCCACCAAGTTCCATCACGCCCTGAGCTCCAACGCCGAGTATCGGCTGCTGTTCGCCGACCGCCTTCACAGTGCCTTCGCCCCCGGCGGCGCACTCTACGTCAATCCGCAGCACCCGCAATGGGACCCCGTACACCCGGAGTGGAACGTGCCGGCCGCCCGCTGGATGGCGATTGCCGAGCAAATCGATCAGGCCCTGATCGCGGAGGCCGCCCGCTGGGGTGATTACGCCCGCGACTTCTACGGCGTCGGGCAGCTATACACGCCCCACGACCAGTTGCTCGCGGTGCGCAACGACCTGCTGGACAACTGGTTCCCGCAACGCTCGCAGATCGTGTTCGATCAGTTTGACGCCCGGGGACTCTACCCGGCGATCGACGCACCTCTTTTTGAAATCAACGGTGTGCCGCAGCGCGGCGGGGCAATACTGCCGGGTGACCTGCTGGAAATGACGGTTGCCCAGGGGACGGCCTACTATACGCTCGACGGCGCCGATCCGAGATTGCCCGGCGGGGCGATCAACCTCGCGTCGGCCGTCGCCTACTCGAGCCCCGTCACGCTGCAGCAGAGCACGCCCGTCCTGGCACGCGTACTGGCCGGCGGCCAATGGAGCGCGCTCAACGAGGCAACGTATCACACGCCCGCGGGGCCGTCGCTGGCCGTTACGGAAATCAACTACCATCCCCACGACCCCACTCCCGGCGAGAAGGCCGCCGGATTCGGCGCCGCCGAACTGTTCGAGTTCGTCGAACTTCGCAACGTGGGCCCCGATCCGGTCAGCCTGACCACCGTCCGATTCGTCGACGGCATCGATTTCGATTTCGCCGGCAGCGAGGTCACCTCGCTCGAACCGAGCCAGTACGTCGTCGTGGTGAAGGACCGCGCGGCGTTCGAGTTTCGCTACGGCACGGGCGCCAACGTGGCCGAGCACTTCACCGGAGACCTGAACAACTCCGGTGAGAGGATTCAACTCGCGCATGGTGGCGACGTGGTCTTTCTCGATTTCCGCTTCAACGACGCCGGCGCCTGGCCGGGGCGGGCCGACGGGAAGGGGGCGACGTTGGAATTGATCGACCCGGCGGCGATCCCGGACAGCGAACCGGAGCGGACGCTCTACCTCGAAGACGGTGAGCATTGGCAATCCAGTATCGCCTACGGCGGCACGCCCGGCGCCGATGCCCAAGCACACCTCGGCGTCGTGATCAACGAGGTCCTCTCGCATACCGACTTCCCTGACGTCGATTCGATCGAACTGTTCAACCCGACCGGGCTGCCCGTCGAGGTGGCCGGCTGGTACTTGAGCGACTCGTGGGGATGGGAGTCGAACCCGGACAACGGCAACTACAAAAAGTACCGCATCCCGACTGCCACGCCGGCGATCCAGTCGGGCGAGTATCGCGTCTTCACCGAAAACGATTTCAACCCGACGCCGCTGGACCAGGGCCCTTACGACTTTGCCCTGGACGGAGCCCATGGCGACGACGTCTGGTTGATGCGGGCCGACGGGCAGGGCAACCTTACGCACTTCGGCGATCACGTTGAGTTCGGTGCCCAGGCCAACGGCGAGTCGTGGGGACGCTGGCCCGACGGCAGCGGTGTGATTTATCCGATGACTGCGTCGACCGTCCTGAGCGGCGCGAACTCCGGCCCGCGGCTCGGCTCGGTCATCATCAGCGAGGTGCATTATCATCCCCATGTGCCGCTGCCCGTGCCGCCGGCCGAGCCGACGCTCGACGCCGGCGACCTGGAGTACGTCGAGATCTACAACAGCGCGTCCGTGCCGGTCGACCTGACGCACTGGCGGCTCCGCAAGGGGATCGATTTCGACTTCCCCGTCGGCACCATGCTGCCGGCCCGGTCGACGCTGGTGGTCGTGCCGTTCGATCTCGACGAGGCCGACAAGCTCAGCGATTTCCTCGCCGAGTACGGGCTCGCTACGGCGCCGCTGATGCTCGGCGGTTACTCGGGCCAACTCAGCAACGGCGGCGAACGGGTGCAGTTGCAGCGTCCCGACGAGGCGCCCGAGGGCGAACCGGGTTTCTTTCCCGGGCTGCTCGAAGACGAAGCGATCTACGACGACGCTCTGCCCTGGCCCGGCACGGCCGACGGCCTGGGCGATTCGCTCCACCGCACCGCCGCGGCCACATGGGGCAACGACGTGACGAACTGGACGGCCGCGGCGCCGTCGCCCGGCACGGTGTCGCTGAGCACAACGCCGCACGTGGCCGGCCGGCATATTTTCTACAACGGTTCGACGTTCCGCGCCGCGGCCGCCAATGCCGCAGACGACGACGCGATCGCCACGGACAAGACGGCCCTGCTGCCCGGCGACGTAGCCGATTTTTCCAACTACACGAGCTACGTCCGGGGCATCAACGGGATCATGGTCGATTTCGCCGATCTGCCCGACGGCGTGACGCTTGGGGCGAGCGATTTCGAGTTCCGCGTCGGCAACGACGACACGCCTGTCGATTGGCCCGTCGCGCCGTTGCCCAACGAAGTCACCTTCCATGCCGGAGCCGGTGCAGGCCAATCGGATCGCGTGACGATCGTCTGGCCCGACGGCGTCATCCGCAACGAGTGGCTCGAAGTGACCGTTTTGCCCGCTGCCGACGTTTTTTACTTCGGCAACGCGGTGGCCGAGTCGGGCAACTCGGCGGCCGGAGCGCAGGTCACGACCGTGGACCTCTTGTTGGCGCGAAACAACCCCCGCGATGGACTCACGCCGGCCGGTGTCGAGTTCCCCTACGACTACGACCGCGACGGCGCGGTCAACGCCACCGACGTGTTGCTAGCGCGGAACAACCAGACGAACTTCCTCAACGCGGTGAATCTAATTGATCTTTCCGGCGGCGCAGCAGAAGCCCCGCTGGCCGAGTTGGCTTGGCTTTCCGACCTCGATCAGCCCCGGCGTCCGGCAGAGAAGGACGCCGCCGCGGAGGCCGTCGACAAACTGCTGGCGACGTATTGGTCGTAGGGTGGGTGATTGCACCCACGCGAAAACGGCTGGAACGCGTGGGCGCGTGCGAGCACGCACCCTACGGTTCGTCGTCGCTCGATTGGAGCGTCGGTCGCCAGCGGTCGAGGTGTTCGAGACAGATCGACATGCCGGCGACTACGGCGGTCAACGGCTCCGCAGCAACGCGGGCGGGCAGGCCGGTTTGCTCGGTGATGAAACGGTCCATGCGCCGCAGCAGCGATCCGCCGCCGCAGAGCACCAACCCGTTGGAGACCAGGTCGGCCGCCAGATCGGGGCTGCAACCGTCGAGCGTGGCTTTGATCGCTTCGATGATCGCCTCGAGCGGGTCGCCCAGTGCCTGGCGGATCTCTTCGCTGGTGACGGTGGCCTGACGGGGTAAGCCGCTGACGGTGTCGATGCCGCTGATCTGCGTGACCTGTTCCTCGTCCAACGGATAGGCGCTACCGAGTTCGATCCGCAGTCGTTCGGCGGCCGGCAGCCCGACCCGCAGGCTGTAGTGGCGTTTGAGGTAATCGACAACGGCTCGATCCATCTCGTCGCCGCCGGTGCGGATCGACTCGCCGGCGACCACGTCGGCCAGGCTGAGCACGGCGGTCTCGGTGGTACCGCCGCCGACGTCGACGACCATGCTGGCGACCGGTTCGGCAATCGGCATTCCGACGCCGATGGCGGCCGCGGTGGCCTCACCGATCAACCAGACCTGCCGGGCTCCGGCACGTTGGAAACTGTTGAAGACGGCCCGCCGCTCGACCGGCGTAATGCAGCCGGGCACGGCGACCAGCACGCGGGGCTTGCGTCGCAGCCCGGGTGGCTTGGCCTTGCGAAGGAAGTAGCGGAGCATCGACTCGCAGAGTTCGTAGTCGGTGATCACGCCCCGGGCCAGCGGGCGAACGACGGAGATCGACTCGGGCGTGCGGCCTTGCATCTGCTTGGCCAGATGGCCGACGGCACAGCCGCCGGAGAGAATCCGCCTGGTGCCCTGCTCGACGGCCACCACGGACGGTTCGTTCAGAACGAGCCCCTCACCGGCCAGGCCGATAAGCGTGTTGGCCGTTCCCAGATCGACCGCCAGGTCGTAACGGAAGTAGTTCAGCAGGCGATGGAGCATCCTTGCTCGCGGTCGGTGTAAGGGGTTAGGTAATCGGCGGGCGCAAGGGGGGTGCGTTGTCAAAGCTGGGGCACCGCTGCGCTATGCCCCAGCCACCCTGCGCTATGCTGCGGCCACTCTGGGCTATGCTGCGGCCACTCTGTATGTCGTCGGCGGGGACTTCCAAGGCTGCCGCGACGGTAGCCCCTTTGAACTTGAAGTCGTACATCTTCATCTCGAGGTAGAGACAGAGGATGGCCAGTAGGATGGCGATCAGCGCGAGCACCAGCAGGACGGTATACAGGTCCGCCCGGGGCTTGCGATAGGGACTGCCGGGACTATTAGTGGAATCTAGCGACACGATTACCCCCTTGCCGGCTGCTTCTTGTGAACGCGGACCTGGCCGGGCAGGACGGTATAGACGAGATCACCCGGCTGCACGGCCTGATGGGATTGGACGATCTTGCAAGCCGCCTTGTCGAAATCGGTTCGCATCACCTCGATCGTACCAACAAACTTGGCCCCACCGCCGCCACGGCGAACGACGAACAGTTTGTGTCCTTGCAATAGCCCCTCGTCAGAGCCGAGCGAGATTTCGACCAGGCCACCCTCGGCGATCCCCTGGACCTTGCCGTCGAGCGCCGGTGGTACGGCCAGGTAACGGGCCCGTATTCCCACGAGACCGAACAGTTGCAGCACGCTGCCCCGCTCGGCGGCGATCTCCGCCAGCTCTTTCTGCCGTTCCTTCAGTCGCTTCAGTTCGTTGACCTTCTGGTGGATGTCGTCGGTCAGTTTGACGACCTGATCGAAGTAGCCGTCGCGGGCCTGCTGGGCCGCCAGGATGTTTGCGCGAAGGCGGGTGACCTCAGTTCGCAGCGCGGCGACTTCGGTGTGTGCGATTTTCACGGCGGCGCTGGCTACTCGCGCCTCTTCGGTCTTGGCGTCGCATTCCTTGCTCTTGCTCTCATACTCGCCCTTGAGTGTGTCGTACCGGCCTTCGGCTTTCGTCAGCGCCTCTTTCTTGGCCTCCTTGACCTGGGCCAACTCTGTCTCCAAGTTGGCCTTCTCGTTCTTCAGTCTGGTCGTGAGATCCCTGGCGCTTACCAGTCTCGCCTTGTAGCCGCCGTTGGGGTTGTCGATTTCGTGTTGCCAGTTCTTGTGCGTTGCATACACGGCAACCGTGAAGCACATGAACGTCAACGCTGCGACAAAGACAAATACCGTCAGAATTTTGCCGACGAGATTCATGGCACACCTCTGTTTGGATCACTCGGAAGTGTCCCGGGCTAAACGACTCTGTTCCGCAGGCCGCTAGCGTGGCTGCACACCTGTTGCGCCAAGCCGGGATGGCTACCTTAAACAACAAACTGTCTCGCGCAAACGACGGGTTTGCCGCGAAGCTACCCTCTCAGTATAACTTCGCCCAATTTATCCTGTCAACCAGAATGCCCGTAATTCGTTGACTCTAGGCGATTTAGGGCGATCCGCCGTCACAGTCCTCGCGGTCCGGGCCCACCCCCACTGCCGGCTGGTATAGCGACGTTAGTCCTTGCGGCTAAAGGGGTTACGCCGATACCCCAGAACGGCCAGTGCGACGCACGCCATCAGACAGATCCCGGCCGGCCAGTCGCCGTGCCGCACGTACCAGCTTTGACGCGGGTCTGTACACACCTCGGCCAGCACCTTGGCCGTGCCCTCGGGCCACTGGCAATCGAATTCTTGGCACCACTGCTGGCGCCGTTGCCGCTGCGACCGGGTCAAGGGAAGATCGGCGTCCGGCTGCGGATCGTGGGATCGGCGCGGGCCCCGAGCGACAATCCGGCCGTCGGCGTCGATATGGGCGGAGATGCCCGTGTTGGCGGCCACCAACAGCGGCTTGCGACACTCGACCGCGCGAAACACGCCGCAGACCAGGTGCATGTCCAATTCGCTGGAACCCCAGAACCAGCCGTCGTTGGTCAGGTTGACCAGCAGATCGGGTTCTTCGTCTGCGTCGGTGAGATCCTTGACTTGGCGGCGGATCACGTGGGGGACGACCGTCTCGTAGCAGATGTTCGGCGAGATCCGCAGCCCGTCGAGAGCAAGCGAGACCGGTTCCTGGCCGGGGGTCAGGCCGCGGTTCAACGGCGTCATCTCGTAGAGCCAGGGCCAGCGGTCGGCCAGCGGCACGTACTCGCCCAACAACACCAGATGCATCTTGTGGTAGGGGCCTTGCAATTGGCCGTCCTCGGAAACCAGCACGGCCGAGTTGTGAAAGGTTACTCGTTGCGGGCCGATATGCCGAGCGCCTGCACCCAGCAACAACGGTGTGCCGAACTGGCGGGCCATGGCCCGCATCACACGCCGCTTGGCTTCCGCTTCCGCTCCCGCCTTCCAGGTCAACCGATATCGCCCCGGGGTCCGGTCGCGGTCGGTCTCAGGGGTTCGGGCATTCGGATCGGCCGTGATGATCGCTTCGCTATGTGCCACCCACTCCACCGGGTCGTTCGCCGTGTTCGCTATTGGCTCAAAGAATCGGTTGGGGTCTTGCACGAGCACTTTACTCAACTCCCGATCGGCAGTGCGGTACATCGTCTCCGGCCAGACGATCAGATCGAGGTCTCCATACTGTTCGACCGCCTCGCACGACAACAGGCGGTAGTGTTGGTGGATCATCTCCCGCATCTTAGGATCGGACTTGAAACTCGAGTCGATCGAGCCCTGGATCAGTGCGATTCGCGCAACCGGCGCGGACGGCTTGGCGCCCGTGCGATCGTATCCGTAGAGCAGTGCCGCGGCGATCGCTGCCGCCGCCACACCGGGCGGCCAAATCGACCAACGCTTGCCGTTGGCCGGAAGCGTCCGTGCCAGACACGCGGCCACCAGCATCACCAGGAAGCTGACACCATATTCCCCGACGAGATCGGCCAGTTGGATCAGTTCGATCCAACGATACTGCGTGTGACCCAGATTGGCGAGCGTCGTGCCGGTGAGGATATGTGCCCGGGCAAGTTCGAGGCCGGTCCAAACGACCGGGCAGACGAGGATCGGCGACAGCCGGAGTCGATGCACGGCCACGCGTGAAAGACCGACGAACACCGGCAGGTAGCATCCCATATACAGAGCGCTGAGGATCCCGAGCAGGCCCGTGGCCCAATACGGCAACCAGAGCCAATAGAAGGTTGCCAGCCAGAAGCAGACGCCGGTAAGCCAGAGCGTGCGATACGGGCGGTGACCGGCCATCTCGGTCCGTCGCACGAGCACGACCCAGCAGGCCGGCGCGATCCAGCCGAGCGGTCCCCATCCCAACGGCGGCAACGCAACCCACAGCAGAGCCGCCCCGAGGGCCGCGGGACCCAACGTGGAGCGGGACCAGCGGACGAGCTTCTCGGACGAGGTCTCGGCGGGCGGGGTGTTCTCCGGTGACATGGTCCACAGGGTACGGGCAATCGGCCGGTTTGGCCAGACCAACTACTCGATCGCCAGGAACCGCTTGAGAATCGCAACGCCGCAGTCGGTTAGGAAGCTCTCCGGATGGAACTGCATGCCGAACACCGGGAGCTGCTTGTCGCGGATCCCCATGATCTCTCGCGACCCGTCCGGCGCGTTGCACCAGGCAGAGACCTCGAACCGCGCCGGCAGCGTGTCGGGCCGAATGATGAGGCTGTGGTAGCGGGTGGCCACGAAGGGGTTCTCAACGCCCTCGTACAGACCCCGGCCGTCGTGATGGATCAGATCGGTCTTGCCGTGCATCAGCCGGTCGGCCCGGACGATCTTCGCGCCGAACGCCTGGCCGATCGATTGATGCCCCAGGCAGACGCCCAGCAAGGGGACCCGCCCGGCAAAATGCCGTGCGCAGGCCAGCGAAATCCCCGCCTCGTCCGGCGTGCAGGGGCCGGGGGAAATGATCAGGTGCGACGGTCGGCGGGCCTCGATCTGCTGGGGCGTGATCTTGTCGTTGCGGAAGACCTCCAACTCCAACGCCGGGTCGATCTCGCCCAGACGCTGGACCAGATTGTAGGTGAACGAATCGTAGTTGTCGATCAGCAGGATCATCGGGCGTTGTGCCGTGGGGAAATCGCGGTCCAGCCTTTAGTGTACCCGAGATGCCATGTGTCCGCCAGACGGGGCGAGGTGGAGTGAATGACGAAGCACGAATGACGAATGGCACGACGCTATGCGGATTTCGCCGGCGCTGGCTTCACCGAATGGAAGCGTTCCTCGGGCAGGATGACCGAGGTGACCCTCAGGC
>JABMRB010000119.1 GCA_013202865.1 Candidatus Nealsoniibacteriota bacterium
ACCTCTTCGATACACCACTCGGACGCAATCTCGGCCGCCAGAATTCTCGCGGTAGTAGACTTGCCCGTGCCGGACTGTCCCGACAGCCAGTAAGCCCGGCCGGCCAGCCCGCGCTTGCGCAGCCGGGCAATCTTGGCGATGATCTTGTCTTGGCCGACTACTTCGGACCATTCACGGGGGCGGTACTGTTCGTAAAGCGCTGACATTGTTTCACCTTGTGGGTTTGCGACTGCGCAGACTCTCCAACGGTCTGCCCCGTCGGCGCCGACACGATGCCGGCGCCTCAGGGGCAGATCGTTCGTTACGCAGCCGTAACGGCCGCTTCTCCGGCCGCTTCTGCCGTGTCGAGAATCAGCGCGACACAATCGCAAGTCCTCTTTAGTAGCTTCTGGCAGGCTTGTATGGGGTCCAGCTTCGCTTTCTCCGCGTATCGCTGGACATAATCCCAACACCCGCCCCTATCGCTTTCCGTTTCGTGGCCGAGAATCTCCAAGAGAATTGCCCCGCCCAATTCTGCCACAATCTCGTTGTCGGGCTGCTGGCCGGGCGCCCGGGTTATCGTCCGGGCCTTGTCGTCGGCAGCGTGTACCAATTCGTGGCACCACGTCGAGAGATTCTCGACGCCCAAAGCGATAGCGTCACCGTGCTTGTAATAGCCGTAATAGCGGCCACCCTTCCCGTTGAAGCAATCAACCGACACGCCCCACGTTTGGGCCACGTCACGCAACGGCAGCGATTCGAGCCATGCGACTGTTTCAGGGTCCGGGCCGGGCAACGGTTCGCCTTCCGTGTCTTCGAGCCGAAACACGGGGGCCGACGTGAAACCGTACAACGCGCTCTTCTCTTCGCCGCTTTCCTTGTCCTCGAATTTGCGGATGCAAGGGCAGAGAATCGGAAAGGACTTCGCGCCCTTCTTGACCTGCCGGCCGACGGCCTGCCATTGCCGATAGCCCCGGGCGTCACCAGTGCCAGCCAGGGCGGCCAGTAGTTGGTTGGACCACGACCATCGGCGGCAAGGGGTATCATCCTTGCGGTTGACGAAGATGGGGGCGAGTGCTTTCGGCAGATTACCCGACCGAAACGCTTCCAAAATAAGGGTGGCGGCAGACTCCGCCTTGCGGTAGAATTGCATGTACTCATTCCTCTGCTTTAGGAGTGGGTCACGGCCCCGGGTGTCTCACCACCGCGGGGCCACTTTCATGCTGACAAGCGACGTTGTTTGTCAGTCACTATCAACAAGCATACACGTTGTGTCCGAAAACGTCAATGGGGTATCGGCATTTTTTCTTTCGGGCTGTAATCAATTCGTGTCTTCGATGCAAAGCCCCCACCGTCATCGACGCACAGTCGTACAGGTGTACGCATGCAAACAGCGCGCAAAGAAGGATGAAAGAAGCGTGCAACAACTTGCCGGGTGGCGTACCGGGTGAACGGCTGGGCACCCTAGGAAACCCCGAGGGGCTCCCCCCGCGGCCTTCCCGCTATGTTCTATATACTCGCTCTGGAATGTAAGCCCAAAAAACCTGAGTGAAGATAGGCAACCTACTCCCAACACCGATGCACTTGAACGATTCGCAACTGCAACTGCTTCCATCGCAACTATCGCAACGGTTCGCATCCCAACAATCGCCTGAGCAATCCGATCTGGCCGGCGTGCAACATTTCGTGCTGAGGGCAGAAGGCCAATGCCCCAAACTTGGTTGAGAACATCGGGTGAGGTGGGTCGGTCGGTTCGTCCAACACGCTGTCTGAAGTCTCTCTCACTTCATGGATGGCCTGTTGGTAGACGCTGTCGAACACGCGACGGATTTCGTTTGGGCTTGCGTACTTCTCTGGGTTCGCTTCTGGCGTCGAGCCTTTTCCAAACAGTTGCATGAACTCGTCGGAAATCAACTCGGCATCGGCCGGTCTCTTGCCACGGATGCGTTGCATCGTGAGATAGTATTGGGCAACTGCGATGTGGCCGACTTGCCAGGCGATGTGAGTCACACCTCCTGCTGGCGAGCGGAACCAGTCTGCCGAGTCGGTCCCGTCGAGCAACGACGCCGTGTATTGCCGAGCAACTTGGATCTGCCCGACCAACATTTCAACGCGAGACATGGCGATTTCCTTTCTGTGAAGACTCGGGCCACGACACCGGAATGATAGTGGATTCACGACAGTTGGCAAGACGCGGCTACGGCATGCCGAAAGACGCTCGACTGCACGCACCGCCGCCCCATGTCGAAGGAACGGCCCCCCCGACATACCGTTGACAAGCGCAGGCCACCACGCCATGATGACAGTAGCCGTTGCCCGTTTCTGGGCAAGGCGTAGACATTGCCGAAAGCCCTATTCTGGCGTATCGGAGAAAAGGCATGCTCGCCCTGCTTGCGTTCGCCCCCTGGCCGACAATGCTGGTGCTGATTGGCATCGCTGCCATCATCTGGCTTCTCTTCCGAGCGGTGGTCGACGGAATTACTTGGTTCCGAGAGGAGATTCTGGAAGACTATCGCCAGCGAAAGAAGCGGAAGTGAGGATGCTGGGGCAAGTTCTCGGCCTGATTCTCTTGAACAATCCACGCTACCATCAAGGCCGCCTGCCGGTTACCAGGCATAAAAGGGTGTCGCGTTGCGACGAAACCTCTGGGCGCCTTCTTCTTCTTTTTCTTCTTCTCTCTGCCCGCGGTGAGCCATCAGGAAAACGCGAGACCTCCTTCCGAGGCACTCCGAGACAGAGCGGAGACCTCGCCGCACCCCCTGGTGGAAGGGGTTTCTCTCAAACCCTCTGTCTTGTAGAGCCGGATTCTCTTGCTCGACTGCTTGCACGCGGCTCGCTAGGCACTATGATGAGGGCATGTACCCTCTGGCAGAGGGTGCCCTCATGGGCTATTCTAGCCACTCTTGCTTGGCTTTTTGTGGTGCCTAGTTGGTGACAAAACGGACAGCTACGGACCCTTCGGCGTTGCGGCCCGCCCGTAGCTGATTGAGTCACACCGTAGATTGATTCGCAGCAACCAGCTTCCAAGATGGGCGGGTGAGCGAATGAATAGCTCCGCCGAGGAGGTTCGAGACGCGACCGTGCCGAGAGGGCGGGGCTTCGGTGCCGTTCTTGGGATTCGTGCCGTCGTTTTCTTCTGCCGGCCGTCGCCTTTCTTCCGCCCACCATCTTTCGTCACACGCTTTTTGGGGCTCTCGCCGTCTTGCATGGCGAGCAGCCCGTCCCATCCTCACACCTTCCCGTGGGGCGTTGTCCTTGTGCCTTCCGACCACACAGCCACCAGGAGGATCAAAGCATGAAGAACTCGAAAGGAAATCGCGGGCGCTCTCATTCTCGCAACACAATGCGAAAACAATCGCCGCGCCGGTCGAACCGCTTGGGACTGGGAGCGAAGAAATTGCGGGTGGCACCCAATGCACGATGTCCGAGGTTTGAGCAGTTGGAGGATCGGCGATTGCTCGACGGGGCCATGGGAGAGCAGGCGATCGAACTGTTCAGCGTCTCGCCAGCGGTGTTCGTGGAGAACCAGGGACAGTGGGCCGACGAGTCGGTCCGGTTCATGCACCAGGGCGACGGCGCCAACGTGGCGATGACCAATGCCGGGCTGGTGTTTCAATTGTTCCGCAGCGAACCGGTCGAAAACGCAGATGCGGGGAATGCACTGCACGATCCGCTCGATCCCTTGTTCGACGACATGCACCGACCGGACGATGTGGTTACCGAGGCTGTCCAATTCTCGGCCGAATTTATCGGGGCCGACGCAGTCGATCCTGTGGGGTTGGAGCAGGCTGGGGCGCGGTTCAACTACTTCATCGGTGACCAGGAGAACTGGCGAGCGGACGTGCCCGGCTACGAGGTGGTCGCCTACGAAGGGCTCTACGAGGGGATTGATCTACACACTTGGGGCAAGCGGAGCCACTTGAAGTACGAGTTCCACGTGGCCCCGGGCGCCGACTACCGACAGGTCCAGATCCGCTACGAGGGCATTGAGGAGCTTTCAATTGCGCCGGACGGTTCGCTGCACATTAACCCGGGCGACGGTTGGGGCGTGCTAATCGACGGCGCACCGTACATCTACCAGACAATCGATGGCCAGCAGACAGAAGTGGCCGGGGCGTTCACGGTGGTGGACGCCAATACTTGCTCGTTCATCGTAACCGGCGAATACGATGCGACCCGAGCGTTGATTATCGACCCGGAGTTAGAGTGGGCCACCTTCTTGGGTGGCAGCGAGCGAGACTATGGCTGGGGTATTGGCGTAGACGCAGACGACAACATACTGGTTACGGGTGGAACCTCGTCTGTAGATTTCCCGGCAACTGGCGGACTGGACGCGACCCTGGGTGGTTCCCGTGATGCGTATGTGGCCAAAGTCACCTCATCAGGAGATCTATCTTGGGTGACGTTCCTGGGCGGTAGCCAATGGGATGGAGGTTCCTGTCTGGCTTTGGACGCAACAGGCAACGTGCTGATTGCGGGTAACACCGAATCAGTAGATTTCCCGGCGGCCGGAGATCACGGCACAACTCTGCAAGGCTCCGTCGATGCGTTTGTTGCAAAGATGAATCCCTCGGGAGAATTGATGTGGGCGCGGTACCTGGGCGGCACCTCGGCAGATAGAGTTTGGGGTATCGCGGCCGACTCGGCGGGTAACGCCCTGGTCGCCGGAGCGACCGATTCCTATGACTTTCCGACGCCGGGTGGATTCGACACGTCGAAGAGCTTCTACACGGACACGTTCGTGGCCAAAGTGTCTCCCGTCGGAGACCTGACGTGGGGAAGTTATCTGGGGGGAGGTGAAAACGACTACGCTACCAGCATCGCCGTAGATGCGGCTGACAATGCCCTGGTCACGGGATACACGGCATCGGTCGATTTTCCGACGCCGGGCGCTGTTCCAACCAGCCACGGTGGAGGTTACTATGACGGCTATGTGGCCAAGGTGTCGTCGTCCGGAAGCCTCGACTGGTCGCGTTACCTGGGCGGAATTGGGCAAGATCGAGGCTACGGCATTGCTACTGACTCGGCCGGGAACGCGCTGGTCACTGGACTTGCGGAATCAACTAGTTTTGCAGGCGAGGAAGGGGGCGCAGCGCAGGCAGACGTATCTACCGACGTATTCGTTGCCAAAGTGGCCCCTACCGGCGACTTAGTTTGGGTCACGACTCTGGCCGGTTCGGATGACGAGTTTGGCCAGGACATCACCGTGGATGCGACGGGTACCGCGATGGTCACCGGAGTGACCCATTCTGCCGACTTCCCAACGCCGAATGGATTCGACGAAACCAACAACGGTCTTGGGGATGCCTTCGTGGCCGCGGTAACTTCCTCCGGGGTCGTTGAATGGGCCAGTTTCCTGGGCGGTGATTCCTGGGACTTTGGCGTAGACATCGCTGTGAACTCGGCGGGGACTGTGTTCATCGCTGGCGAGACGGACTCCTCCGATTTTCCGACACCGTACGGATTCGATACCAGCCCGGGCGGATCACGCGACGCTTTCGTGGCCAGCATCCGAGAGCCGATACCGGTGGTAGCCAACGACGACGGGTACGACACAAATGAGAATACACCGCTGGAAGTTCAGGCCATTAACGGCGTACTGGTCAACGACGTGCAGATTCCTCTTACTGTGGTGAGCGTGGGTACTGATACGCTGCGGGGACAGCTCACTGCCTGGGATGCCGATGGCAGCTTTACGTACGAACCCAGCGGCCAGTTTGAATGGCTGGCAGAGGGCCAGGAGACGACGGACGAATTCAGCTATACGGTCAGCGACGGCCGTGGTGGCGAGGCCACGGCCACCGTGACGGTTACCGTGACGGGTGTCAATGACGCACCACAGTTGGTCGTGGTTGGCAATCGGGAGATAGTCGAAGGCGACAGGTTGTCGATCAACGACATCGGCACTTTCACTGACTTGGACTATTCGCCGGATACGACGCTTCGATATACGATCGATTGGAGTGACGGGGCCGAGGTAGATGCCGGCACTGCCACGATCGATCAACCGGGTGGAGAGGCAATGCCAACGGCCGGGTCCTTTGATGGGACACACATATACGCGGACGATGGCGTCTATACAGTGACGGTGACGATCCGCGACGACGACGGCGGCATCGCGTTGCAGCAATTCGAGGTCACGGTCGACAACATTGCTCCGACGCTGGATGCCTTGCCCAATGTTACTGCCGACGAGGGCGCGATGATCCAACTTCCGGCAGCTACCTTTAGCGATCAAGGTTTCAACAACCCCCTAGGTTCGACCGAGGAGAGCTTCACAGCCACGATCGACTGGGGCGATGGGACCGTCGAGCCGACCGGTGATATCACGCTGACCGTGGAAGCGGTCGTTCACGATCCACCTGTGGTGCTGATGCCGGAAGATCAGGAAGTTATTCTCTACGTCCGTTTGGACAAGGAGACGGCCGAGGGTATTCCTATGCAGTTTGGTGCCAACGGCCTACAACTTGACACATTTGTGGTATTCTCACCCAGCGGTGGCTTGATTACGGACCCTGCGCCCGCCGCGGCGCCTTTCGAGTTCTTGCTTCACACCGACCCTTTCGCGATAGTGGTGGTCAACCTGGCGCGCCCAGCGCTCGACTACACCGCTGGCCCCGAATTGGTCGACATCGGAATCATGGCTCAATCGGGAACGACCGACCTTGCTGCATCCTACATGTGGGTTACCGGGCCCAATAATTCCGCCTCTTCAGCAGAATTCGTGGGTGAATTCTGGCTCAGGGAGGTCTCCAAGGTTGTGGTATAGGGCCGTTTCGTAGGCTTCTTGCGTCCGGAAACCGTATGATTTTCTGGTGATCAGTTTCAGCT
>JABMRB010001179.1 GCA_013202865.1 Candidatus Nealsoniibacteriota bacterium
ACGCGACCCTGCCGGCCACAACGCAAATGCTGATTACGATGTCCGAACTCGTCGTCGATTGGTGGTTCCTGCTTCCGGCTGTCCCCATCGGCATCTGGCTGTTTGTGAAGCTGGTCCGCAAGTTCCCGGCCGGGCGGATGGGGTGGGACCTGTTCTCGTTGAAAATCCCCATCTTCGGCCAGTTGGTCGAGAAGAACATCGTCGCGCGGACGATGCGTACGCTCGGCACGCTGGTCGCCAGCGGCGTGCCGATCCTCGAGGCGTTGCACATTACGCGCGAGACGGCCGGAAACGCCGTTTTCGAGCAGCTTTACCTGAAAGTGTACGAAGCGATTCGCGAGGGCGAGTCGATCGCCCGCCCGATGAAGGAGCATTCGCGCCCCGCCTTCCACCTGGTCGCGCTGTTCTTCTGGGCAATGTTCGTCGCCGGGCCGGTCGGCATGTTGATCTACATGACGCGCGTCAACCAACGGGTGCTCGACGACATGGTCGTCAACATGGTCGACGTGGGTGAGGAGACGGGTGAGTTGGATACGATGTTGTACAAGGTGGCCGACACTTACGACGACGAAGTGGCCGTGTTGACCGACAGCTTGATGAGCCTGATGGAACCGCTGTTGATTATTGTCTTGGGCGTGATGGTCGGGTTTATCGTGATCGCGTTGTTTCAGCCGCTGATCGGCCTGATTCAGAGCCTGTCCGGCTAATAGTAGCCGTCTCGCTGAAGCGAGACGAAGCTCCATCTCGCCACAGCGAGATGAGTACATTTGCAGAATCGACACAAGGACAAATCGAACCCTCAAACAGGCACTGCGTTGCCGGGAGGATTTATCATGGATGCGAACGTAACCGGCCGACGGCCCCACCGGGGCTTCACCCTGATCGAAATGCTGGCTGTCATAGTGATTATCGGCATCCTCGCGTCGCTGATCACCGTGGCCGCACTGAACGCGATCAAGAAGGCGAAGATCACCCGGATCAACCTGGAGATCGACCAGATGGACATGGCGTTGAAGGAGTACAAGAATCAGTATGGCGGCTATCCGCCGGAGAATCTTCAAGACGAGGCCGCCGTTAGACGGCATCTCGCCAGAGCGTTTCCCCGCTACAATGCCAACAACTGGATGGATGATCTAGCTGCCGCAGACGTCGACCCTTCAAAGATAAAGGCCGGCAACGCGCTGGTATTCTGGCTCGGTGGGATCCCGGAACAGCGCGGCGACGGCTGGGTACCGACCGGGTTCAGCGCCAACCCGCGGATGCCCTTTGCGACTGGGGGTTCTCGCAAGAAGCCCCTGTTCGACTTCAGGCCGGAACGGTTGGCGTTGGACGAAAACGACGCCCTGGCTTATTACCCGGACGCCGGCGTCGACGCCGGCCCGGAGGCCTGCGCCTACCACTACTTCAGACCCCCTGCTCCCGCCCCGTTTTACGGAGCGCAGTACGACCTTGGTGACCGGGGCATCGCCTCTCTCTATTGGGACACGCGAACCAACGAGTGGGTCAACCAAGACACGTTCCAGATCATTTGCGCCGGATTGGACAACAACTTTGGCAGCGGCAACACATTTCCATCTGGCGAAGCGGGAACTGCCGGCATAACTGCCTATGCGACGGAGAGCTTCGACAACATTACCAATTTCGCCAATGGAACGCTTGAGGACGAAGTCCCATGATCGGACAATGCGCGAAACCGAATCGCAGCGCGGGCGGCCCGGCCGGGTTTACGCTCGTCGAGTTGCTGGTGGTGATTATGGTGATCACGATCCTCGCCGGGATCGTGCTCGGCGGGATCGGCATGGCACGCGACGCGGCGCGGCAGGCTAAGACCGAGGCCCTGATCGCCAAGCTCCACCCGGTGATCATGCAGAAGTACGAGTCATACGCTACGTATCGCGTGCCGATCGATACCACCGGGCTGCCGGCGCGAACGGCGGCCGAGCTTCGGCTCAAGGCCTTGCGCATCATCATGAAGTACGAGATGCCCGACCGCTGGGAGGACGTCCTGGATACGGACCCCAGCCAATTGTCCGATATCGAGGTCAGTGCATCGCTACCGGGCGGAGGCACGGTTACCAGGAAGATGAAGTACCCGGCCCTTTCGTACGTCTACGCGGCCTACAAGCAAAGCCATGAAGTACTCGGCGAGTTCAGCCCCGCCGAGTGCCTCTACATGATTGTGGCCGTCGGCGATCCCGAGGCCATGGAGAACTTCCGCCAGAACGAGATCGGCAACGCAGACGACAAGAGCGGGGACACGTTTCCCGAGTTCCTCGACGGCTGGGGACGCCCGATCATGTTTCTCCGCTGGGCTCCGGGGTTCAGTTCCGAGTTTGGGGGGCTTTCAGAGATTCAGACGGGTAACCCGCAGGTAGATCACGATCCGTTCGATCCGCAGGGCTTGCAACCGGACGCCTTTCACCTCATCCCGCTGATCTACTCCGGCGGAGCCGACCAGAAATACGACATCGATTTGGCACCGGACGCCAGGGATCTGTCTCCCACGGAGGCGCCGTACGTTTCTCAACTTGGCCAACCGGCAGATGATCCCAACGATGCCGACGGCGAACTGAACCACGCAGACAACGTTCACAACCATGCGATGTAGGGCCGGTAGACGGGGGCGGGAATTGCAAATTGGTAATTGTAAATTGCAAATTGCAAATTGGAGCGGTAGGACGATGAGAGAAGCTCGACAGCCAACCAATCCGGCACGTGGTGGCGTCACGCTGCTGGAGTTGCTGATCGTGATTACCGTGCTGATGATGTTGGTCGGCGTGGCCCTGCCCACGATGAAGCCGGCGCTCGAAGCCCGGCAGATCCGCGAAGCGGCCCGATCGTTGAACGTTTATCTCGGGTCGGCCCGGTCGGCTGCGATGGTCACCGGCCGGCCGTGCGGCGTGATGATTCAACGGCTGGACGTCGAGCCGTTGTGCAGCATGGTGTTGTCGCAGGTTCAAGTGCCGCCGCCCTACGCGGGCGATACGCTCGACGCCCGAGCCGTGGTGAAACGTGAGGGTATGGCCAACGGGATTGCCACCGTGTCGGTCAAACTCTCCAGCTTCAACGCGACACTGGTCAACCCCGGCGATCTGGTACAGTTCAACCATCAAGGACCGATGTACACGATCACCGGTGGCGGCGACCCGAATCTGACGCTTCAGGTCGACGTCAGCCGGGGGCTTCAACTCCCATGGCCCGAGAACGGCGAAGAATCGGACCCCGTGCCTTACAAGATCTTCCGCAGCCCGATGAAGTCGTACGCCACGCCGATGCAGCTTCCCGGCAACGCCGCGATCGACTTGCAGTTTTCCGGCTCGGAGGACCACTTCCTGGGGGCGGGCTTGGGCGGGCCGATCTACATCATGTTCTCGCCCGACGGTTCGGTCTACCGTGCTTACCATGACGGCAACGTCCATTACGTCACCGAGCCGATCTACCTGCTGGTCGGCCGCCGCGACCGGATCCCCGAGCCGACCGGATCCGAACTGACTGACGAGGTGCTACCCAACTACCAAGACACGCGGAACTTCTGGCTTACGTTGAGCCCGCAGACGGGACTGGTGACCACGGTGGAGGTTGCCGCGGGGCCGAACAACACGACCGGCATCCCGGCCGACGTGCAGGATTCCCGCTCGCTGGCCCGAGAGGCCCAAAGCATTGGAGGACGTTGACGTGAACCGAGCCACACCAAGACACGGCCTGAGTCTGCTGGAGGTGTTGATCTCGATCTTCGTGGTCTCCATCGGGCTAATGAGCCTGGCGATGTTGATCCCGGCCGGCGCGATTGCCATCAATGAGGCGAACAAGTCCGACCGATCGGGGGCCTGTGGCCGTGCGGCGATGCGCCAAATCAAGGTCGCCCGGATGCTCGATCCTAATTTCTGGACCGACACCGACAATCTCAGCAACGGGCCGTTTGTCATCGATCCGTTGGGTAGATGGATGGAAATGCCGGAGACGTTCGCGGGCGGCCTGCTGGCGCGGCTCGGGCTCAGCAATGTGCCAAATTTCGACGTCGCCGACCGCGTCTTCCGCTGGCAGGACGACCTGTCGCTGAACTTACCTAAGGATACCGAGTTGCGTTCCTGGGTGAATCTGGACGACAACATGGACGCCATCAGCGAGGGCCACTATTCGTGGTTCATGACGGTTACGCCGTCGGCGGCCGAGGCGGACCTGCCGTGGCTCCAGAAAAGCACGTTCGCGGTCTCGGTGGTCGTTTGCCACGGCCGGATCTTCAACGTCGATAACGAAATCGTGCGTTCGGCACAGTTCCTCGGCCTGGGCCTTGGCGGTGGCACCGTCCGGCTTGGCGCGGCTCCGGTGAGTGATAACGTGGAGCCGAAGAAGATCCGCACCAACCAGTGGATCATGCTCTGCGACGCGACTCAGTGCAAGTGGTACCGCGTGGTATCCGCCGGTGCGATCCCCGGTTCCGACACGACGCTCAGCCTCGTCGGCCCCGACTGGCACGGCACCGCGGACGCGCAGGCCGTGATCATTCAAGACGTCGTCGGAGTCTACAGCACGACGGTGGAGATCGAGCGGAACTTGGTATGGAGTAGGTGAACGGAATGATGAATGAAGAATGATGAATGATGAATGAGAAGCTCTTTATTCATCATTCATCATTCTGCATTCTCCGCGCCTGGGCAAGCAGGCGTTTCATAATGAGGAAACGGAAAATGAGAAACGGTCGCAATAGCACCCGACGCGGTGTGATCCTGGTCGTGATCCTTGGCCTGCTGGCGATGTTCGGCCTGGTGGCCGTCGCGTTCGTGGTCCTTGCGAACCACGCCCGATTCAGCGCTCAAGCCGTCCAGCGGATCGGCCAGTACGAGGAACGCCCCAAGCAAACCCTGCACGGGGCGTTTGTGAAATTCCTCGTCGGCGAGCCGGTGACGGTAAGCCCGACTGGTGAGGTGGCTGCAAACCGGGCGTCGGTGATGTCGTGGGATATCGGTCTGCTCGGAGACATGTACGGAAACGAGTACTTCACGGGGACGATGAGCGGTGGATCGCCGATCTGTGGCGGACAGTTGTTCGAGTTTGACCCGGGCAATATGGAGCCCTCGCGAAAGCCTTACCACATCGGCTGCGTATTGACTATGCTCGACGGCAGCGCCGTGGGACAGAGTACGCGGATCGTGGGAGTCAATCCCCAGACCGGATTGTTTCAGGCGCTGGCCTTCGACGAAGGCACGCCGCTGCCGGCCAACGGCAACCAGTTCCTGATCAACGGTGTCCCCTTCAGCGGCACCGGCTTCGGCTGGACCCAAGGGAGCGGAGCCTCGCTCGGCCAATCGGCCTTGATACCCAGGCATGAAAACAACCTCTACCCGCTCGGCGGAGCCAACGAGGATTACGACGCCGTCGACTTCCAGAACCCGCATCTGGCCGGCCAAATGCCGATTATCGGCGCCAATGGAACGATCACCGGCGTCCGCACGATTCCGTCGTTCCACCGGCCCGCGCTGGTGAAGTACTGGCAGACCAACGGCGATATGCAGAACCCGGACGTCCGCCGACAGGTCATCCTCCGCCCGCTTGGAGCGGGGTCTCCTCAGCCCGATCACCCCATGTTCACCGGCAGCAACCCAAACCCAAACGGTGTTTTCGACCCGCTCAGCGATTGGTGGGACGTGGACAACGACGGCGACGGATTTACGGACAGTATCTGGGTCGATATGGGGATGCCGGTTCGCTCGACGGCCGACGGGCGGATGTACAAGCCGCTGTTCGCCATACTCTGCATCGACATGGACGGCCGGCTGAACATCAACGTCCACGGCACGGCGACTCAGGCCGATGCCGCGTCGTACAAGCAGGGCACTTACGAATACGTCGATGCCACGGCCCCGCAAGGATACCGGTTCGCTGGCACCACGTCGGTCCCCTTGCCGCGTGGGCTGGGCACCGGACCGGCCGAAATCAATCTGCTGCCACTGTTTCAACATGCCGGAAACAACAGTTACCTGCTGTACCGACGTCTTCTGTGCGGCGAGCAGCAGTGGTACCTGGAAGGACGGTATGGCGAGCTCAACACGGCCGCCAACGGCGTGCCCATGCCGGGAGTAACCGGCCTGGACGATCCGCTCAGTGCGAATCGCATGTTCGAGTACGCAGGCGGCTACTGGAACTTCTTCCAGGGAACGGAAATGCTCGATTCGTACGGCTCGCCTCTCGATCTGTACGGCACGGGAGCGATCGCACTGGACCCGGCCGGGCGGCCTCTGCCGGTCGCCATGGCTCAGAACGTCAACCCGGTGAATCAGACCACGGCGTATTTGACCGACGACCCCTATGAGATCGACCCCTCGCTGAAGCGAGGCCGCGGGATGGGCGTGGCCGTTTCGCCGGGTTCCAACATCGACAACCCCTTCAGCGTGGCCGAGTGGGAGCGAATCAACCGCCCCTTCGACCGCGATGCCGACACGCTGCCGCCCCGGCTGGCCGCGCTGACGAACGACGGTTCAGGCGGGCCGCTACGATCGATGCTGCTTCACTCACGGCACTCGTTCACCACCGATAGTTGGGACCTGCCCTGCCCGGGCCTCGGTATTTCGCCCGACGGACAACGGGTCCGGCACGTGGTCGACTTGCTCCGAGTCCGTGGTACGCCTCAGGACTCGCTGTTGGCCACCGCGCACCAACTGTTGCCGCCCGAGATGCTGGCCGGACTGCGAATGAACCTCAACCGCCCGCTGGGTAGTGGACGCGACGACAACGACAACGACGTCGTAGACGAGGCGCGTGAGGCCGCAAGCGGCGAGCAGTTTCCGCAATATGCAACGCCGACCAACGGCGGCCAGTTTCCCTTCGACCACGCGAATGACAACTACGGCGATAGCTCGCCCTCCAACTACGACCCGTACGCCCGCGAGATCATGGCCCGGCACCTCTACGTGTTGATGTGGATGACGGCCGACGCGCAGTTCCTGACAACACAACTCGGCTCCGCAGAAGAGGCCTCCCGGTTCCTGGCGCAGTGGGCCGTGAATATCGTCGATTTCCGCGACCGCGATTCGATTATGACGCGGTTTCGGTACGACGTGAATCCGTTTAACGGGTGGGAGCCCGACGGCTCGGCACTGCACACGGTCTGGGGTTGCGAGCGGCCCGAACTGCTGATTACCGAGACGCTGGCCATGCACGACCGGCGGACCGAAGACCGCGACGACGAGCAACACGATCCGAGCGAGGAAGGCGACAACTCGGAGGAGGCCGGGAAGACCACCGATGGAGGAGAAGGAGAAGGAGAAGGTGACGAAAAGAAGAAGGACGCCAGCTTCGACCAGCGGCTGCGACCGGAGGGCTCGTTGTTCGTCGAACTCTTCAACCCCTGGACGGCCTTGCAGCCGCGCGCCGGGGAGTTGCACTTGCCCCAGTCGAGCGGCCGCGGCGTTCACCTGAACCGCGTTTCCGGGGGCACCGGCGGTTCGCCCGTGTGGCGGTTGCTCATCTGCCCCCGCCCGGACGGTGTCGAAGCGGACGAGGAACAACTCGATCCGGACGATCCAGATCCGACCAAGCGGCCCGACGTCGATCGCGTGGTCTATTTTGTACCCAGCACCGCAGCCACCATTCCGCAGGGCGGCCCGCAAGGCGGCCGAGTCCGGTTTACACCCAGCCAGAACCCGCTTACCCAGGTCCTTCCCGGTCGCTACTGCGTAATCGGCCCGGGCAACTCGGCCCAAGGCGCCGCAACGACGTACATCGGCTTCCGCACCGGGCAGGACGCCGGCGACGGGACCACGCGGCGAATCGTTTTGCAGCCCGGGGGCAGCGACAAGGAAGTGGTTAAGAACGACACCAGCACCAATCCCCACAAACCGGCCGCCGCCCAAGTCCATCCACCTTCGGTCATGGTCATCAACACGCCGCGGCGCCTGAGTGTCTCGGAGCCCGTCGACGGCTACACGGCCGACGGCTACGCCGACGGCGCCTACGCCCCGCCACGCGACATCCCGCTCGACGCGGAGCGGGACGACGAGGTTACCGCGAACAACTTCACCGCCGACGGGACCTTCTTCGGCTTCCGCGTCGTCCACTTGCAGCGGCTTGCCAATCCGCTTCAGGCGTATGACGCCGAGGAGAATCCGTACCGGACGATCGATTCGATGCCGATTGACCTGACGGCATTCAACGGTGTGACCAACGACGAGGATCCCCAAAACGGTGGGAGCATGGAAGATGTCCGCCTCCATGCCCGGCAACGCGGCGAAGAGGAAGGTGACGCCGAGGCCAACACGAACAACCTCTGGAAGCAGCAGCCGATGGCAAAGCTCAACGGGGACAAGGAGATCGGCGGCGCGCTCAACGACCACTACATGAACAAGCCTATGCGGCACAGCCTCGGATACCTCAACGCCGAGTTTTTCGGTGCCCCGCTCTCCGACAATAACTACCGGGGCGATCCGCCGCGGCCGTTCCCATGGCTGACCTGGAACAACCGCCCCTTCGTTAGCCAGATGGAGTTGTTGCTGGTGCCCGGGCTGCGTTCGTCGAAGCTGCTGGTCCACAATCGGCAGAACCCGAACATGTACTACAGCATCGCGAAGACAGGCGTCGCGGTCGATCCTTACCAGTCGACCACGCCGGAGCAGGTTCCCTTCCAGCACTTGCCGAATCTGTTCCATTCGGCCAGCTCGCAGCAGCCGGGCCTTTCGTCGCAGTTGCACCGGCTGCTGGAGTTCGTCCACGTGCCGTCGCCGTTCGTCGGCACGAACGTGCAGATCAACCCGAACGTGTCGACGACCGGCCAGCACTCGTTCCATCCGCCGTTCAACCTCGTTTCGCGCTACCGCGACCCGGGCAGGATCAACCTGAATACGATCTTCACACGGCAGACGTACCTGGGACTGATGAACTGCTTCCCCGGCACGAATACCGAAGAATCGTGGAATCGTTTCGTGCGAAGCCGCAACCCCGGCGGCCAAGGCGGTGGACGGGTTATCGGCGATCCCACCACTCTCGGTTCGAGTTCACCGTCGCAGTTTTCGCATCCGTTCCGCACGGCCACCGGTGGGTCGCTGGTGCCGCAGGTGGGAAGTCTCCGATTCGAGAACGAGATCGGCGCGACGTTGTTGCGGGCCGATCCGGAGGTGTTGGGTCAGCCACTGTTCCGCAACGATACCGCGTCCACCGAAATCAACTCGCCCAACAACCCCGACCGCAACCCCTACTTCCGCTATCAGGCCTTGCAACGGCTAGGGAACCTGACGACGACCCGATCGAACGTCTACGCAATCTGGATCACCGTCGGGTACTTCGAGGTGAAGCCGGTCGGTGTTGACCCCGTCAGGTATCCCGACGGCTACCAGTTGGCAACGGAACTGGGCGTCGACACGGGTGAAGTCGAACGGCACCGGGCCTTCTACATGTTCGATCGGTCCATCCCCGTCGGCTACATCCGCGGTCAAGACCTCAACGTCGAGAAAGCGATTCTGGTGAAACGGTTTATTGAATGAGCTATGGGATACCGAACCCTTCGCGAGTGCATCAACGACCTCCAACGCAGCGGGCAACTGCTCACGATCGATCGGCCCGTCGATGCGAATCTGGAGGCGGCTGAGATCCAACGCCGCGTGTTTCGCGCCGGCGGACCGGCACTGCTGTTGACCAACGTGCGCAACTGCCGCTTTCCCATGGCGTGCAACCTGTTCGGCACCATGGACCGGGTGCGGTTTCTGTTCCGCGATTCGCTCTCGACGCTGGAGCGGCTCGTTCGTCTTCAGGCCGATCCGACCGAGATCCTCCGCCGCCCCCGACTCTATCTCAAGATACCCTGGACGGCCCGCCACGCCCGGCCGCGGCAAGTTGCCCGCGGTCCGGTCCTCGCCTGCGAAACGACCGTCGACAAGCTTCCGCAACTCCGCTCGTGGCCCGACGACGGCGGGGCGTACGTCACCTTGCCGCAGGTCTACACCGAAGACCCCGACCGCCCGGGACTGCTGCACAGCAACATGGGGATGTACCGCGTGCAGCTCTCCGGCGGGCGGTACGAGCCGAACCGCGAAGTGGGGATGCATTACCAGATCCAACGCGGCATCGACGTCCATCACGCCGCAGCGATCCGCCGTGGCGAGCGGCTACGCGTGAACGTGTTCGTCGGCGGCCCGCCGGCGATGTCCGTCGCCGCCGTGATGCCGCTGCCCGAAGGCACCAGCGAACTGGCGTTCGCCGGCATGCTCGGCCGACGTCGCGTGCCGATGATCTGCGGCAACGAGCGGCTGCCGATCCATGCCGAGGCCGACTTCTGCATCAGCGGCTATCTCGATCCGAACGTGCAGAAGCCCGAGGGCCCCTTCGGCGATCACCTGGGCTACTACAGTCTGGCCCACGATTTCCCGGTGATGCGGGTCGAAAAGGTTTACCACCGTGCCGAGCCGATCTGGCCGTTCACGGTCGTCGGCCGCCCGCCGCAGGAAGACACGATGTTCGGCCGCCTGATTCACGAACTGGTCGGGCCGATCATCCCCAAGACGATCCCGGGCGTGCAGTCGGTCCATGCGGTCGACGCGGCCGGGGTCCATCCGCTGCTGCTGGCCATCGGCAGCGAGCGTTACGTTCCCTACGAAGAGCGCCGCCGCCCGCGGGAACTGCTCACGTTGGCCAATGCCCTGTTGGGGCAGGGCCAGTTGTCGCTGGCGAAATACTTGTGGATCGTGGCGACCGAGGACAATCCCGAGTTGGACGTGCGCCACGTGCCCGACTTCCTGCGTCACGTGCTCGAACGGATCGATTGGCGACGCGATTTGCACTTCCACACCCGCACAACAATCGACACGCTCGACTACAGCGGCGGCCGGCTCAACGAAGGCTCGAAGCTGGTGATCGCGGCGGCCGGACCCGCGCTGCGGACGCTGCCGGTGGCCATCGACAGCCGCATTCGCATGCCCGAGCAGTTGGGGTTCAAGCGGCCGCGCGTGTTCTTGCCGGGGATTCTCGTGGTCGAGGGGCCGTCGTTCGAGGCCAACGGCAACGGCGTCGATCCGGCGGTTGGGAAGTTCTGTGCCGAGTTTCGCCGCAACGACGCCATCAACGGCTTCCCGCTGGTCGTGGTGGTCGACGATAGCGAGTTCGCTTCGCAGACGCTGGATAATTTCCTCTGGACGACGTTCACCCGCAGCAACCCAGCCGCGGACGTCTACGGGATCGAGTCGTTCCTGCTTCAGAAGCACTGGGGCTGTTTCGGTTCGCTGGTGATCGACGCCCGCAGCAAGCCGCACCATGCCCCGCCACTGGTCGAAGACCCCAAGGTCACCCGCCGCATCGACGCGTTGGCCGCACCGGGCGGTCCGTTGCACGGGGTGATCTAAGAAGTTGTACAAGGATTACTTCCCGATTTGGCTATGAGCAGTGAGCTATGAGCAGTGAGCTATGAGCAGTGAGCTAAGAGCAGTGAGCTATGAGCAGTGAG
>JABMRB010001180.1 GCA_013202865.1 Candidatus Nealsoniibacteriota bacterium
ACCATCGACCGGACCATCTTTCTGCGGATTTGCGAAGACCGGGGGATCGCGCCCTACGGCACGCTGCAAGGCGTGAGCAACGGTCCGAAGCTCTACGCCCGGCTAGGCGAGTTGTTTCGCCGGGCCGACGCCCGTTACAACTCGGGCCTGTTCTATTTCACACCGGAGAAGGGCCGCAACGACCCGCCCGACGAGTTGACGCTCGGGCTGGCCGTCGACGACAAGCCGCTGAAGGAGATCATTCGGCACCTCTACTACCCCGACAGCCCGTACGAGTTCTCCGTCCTGCCGGCCGAGATCCTCGGGCAGGTATACGAGCAGTTCCTCGGCAAGGTGATCCGGTTGACGAAGGGGCACCAGGCCAAGGTGGAGGAGAAGCCGGAGGTCCGCAAGGCGGGCGGCGTCTACTACACGCCCAAGTACATCGTCGACTACATCGTCGAGCACACCGTCGGCAAGCTACTGGAAGGCAAGACGCCGCACGAAGTCGGGGCGCTGACGAAAACAACCTGGAAACGGTCGAAACGCGGCCGCCCGCTGACGGTCCTCGACCCGGCGTGCGGCAGCGGGTCGTTCCTGATCGGCGCCTACCAGTTCTTATTAGACTGGCACCGCGACCAGTACATCGCCACCGACCCCGAGCAGCACGCCCGCAGCAACCCGCCCCGCCTCTACCGCGGCCCGTCCGGCGACTGGCGGCTGACCACCGCGGAGAAGAAACGCATCCTGCTGAGCAACATCTACGGCGTAGACATCGACCCGCAGGCGGTTGAAGTCACCAAGCTCTCGCTGCTGCTAAAGGTCCTCGAAGGCGAGTCCGAACAGACTCTGTCGAACCAGCTTCGGCTGTTCCACGAACGGGCGTTGCCCGACCTCTCCTCGAACATCAAGTGCGGGAACTCGTTGATCGGCCCGGATTTCTACGACAATAGGCAGATGAGTTTGTTGGATGAGGAGGAACGTTACCGGGTGAACGTTTTCGACTGGAAGGCAGAGTTTCCAAGTATCTTTGGAGGCAAGATTCCCGGCTTCGACGCGGTGATCGGCAACCCACCCTGGGTGATGGCTGGCTACTATGTTGGCGACGAATTGCAGTATCTGACGAGTCATTACGGGAGCGCAACGGGCAAGTTTGACCTCTACTACCTGTTTGTCGAATTGGGAGTCCGCTTGTTGAACGAAAAGGGGCACTTTGGCATGATTGTCCCGAATAAGTTCTTCCACACTGGCGCGGCACGAGCCCTACGCCGTCAGCTTTCCTCACAGCGATTCCTTCATTCGATCGTCGATTTTGGCTATGAACGCATCTTCTCCGGTGCAACAAACTACTCGTGTATCCTTTCGTTGGAGCAGCGGCCGATCGACTGCATACAGTTTGCTCAATCGTTGGCCGGCCTGTCGATTGTCGAATCCTACTCAGTTCCTTGGTCGGAGTTAGACGACAGGCCTTGGTATTTTGTTGCGCCGCGAAAGCGGTCGCTCTTTGAGAAGATGGAAGCCGTGGGCACTCGTCTTGATACGATCGTCGACCGATTCGGCACCGGAATGCAGACTGGAGCCGACAGGATCTTGGCGTTGGATGCCGAAAGCGCCAAGGAGTGTGGGATTGAGCAGGATATCCTTCGCCCGATTCTTCGTGGGCGGGATGTGAGACGCTATCAACTCGGCGATAAACTGAAGACAGTGATATTCCCATACACAGAGCAAGGTGCCGATTTCGCTATCTTCGATGAACCGGACCTTCGCGCCATGTTTCCGGTTGCCTATGCGTACCTGGATGGCAACAAGAAGAAGCTGGCAAAACGCGTCTGGTTTGGGAAGAATGCTGAACAGCTATCGGGACAATGGTATGGAATGATGTATCTCGACTCGTGTTCGGCATTTCGCAAGCCCCACTTGCTCACTCCCAGTCTCAGTGACCAGTCGAACTTCTCGCTCGGAGAGAATCTCCTCTTTGCGACAGGAACGGCGGGAGTCACGTCGATAATACCCACTCTTGATTGCGTGGGCCTCTCGTACCTTCTCGGTATCTTGAATTCATCACTAATGTCGTTCTACGCAACAAGCCATAGCCCCGTGTTCCAGGGCGGCTATTTCAAGTTCAGCGCACCGTACCTGAAGCAACTTCCCATCCGGCTTGCTGACCGTGACAAGTCGGCCGACCAAACGTCGGCCAAGGACATGGACAACTTCGTGAATCGGCGGCTCTCGCTTCAGGAAGAGTTGAAGTCAGTCGCAACGAGTCATGACAAGACAGTCCTTCAGCGTCAGATCGACGCGACGGACCGGCAGATTGACCGGCTGGTGTATGAGTTGTATGAACTGACCGACGAGGAGATCGGGATTGTGGAGGAGGCGACGCCATGAGCGCCGACTTTAAGGAGGTCATGAGCGTACGAGTCGACGCTGGCTCGCGGACTTTGTACGTCGACCTGAAAGAAAACCCGGATGGGTCGAAGTTCCTGAGTATCAGCGAAGTCAAGCGCCATGGCCACGAGGCGCGCTCGCGCATCCTGATCGATCAGGAGTATGTGCCCGAACTGTTCCGCGCGCTCTGCGCAGTCGTGGAGTTCCTGGCGCCGAAGGGAGAACCCAAGTCGTATAGCGTCGAGCAGAAACGCCAGATGGATCCGCGAGCATACGAGCCGTGGACCGAGAAAGAGCAGCAGCGGCTCAAGGAAGGATTCGCACGGGGGGTTAGCGTAGAACAACTTGCCCAGGAGCATGGGCGCGGCCCCACGGCGATTAGAAGGCGCCTGGAACGATTGGGATTGAGTTCGCGACCAGGATGACCTGGGCGTGTGGCAGATGAATCTTGACGATGAGAGTTACGGCGACAGCCGAAAGGTTACCGCCCCGGGCCTTCCTCCCACCTACCCCGATCCCTCGCGTCTGATCACCGACGACTGCATTCGCCCGTGAGCGTTGAAGTGGATTGCAGCGCGAGCGAAGCCCCGTGAACGGGGCTGGGGTTGGTGAGGGGGGGG
>JABMRB010000120.1 GCA_013202865.1 Candidatus Nealsoniibacteriota bacterium
GAATCTCACCCGCTGAAAACCGCCGCCTTTTCACGACGCACAAAATCGTCGGTGTTGCGCAGCAACTGGAGGATTGCGGCAGACGTTACCGGATGGAGTAGTTTCCGACGGCGCTCGACACGGAGAAAGAGGCGCGGCAGAAGCTTGACCTCTTGAGAACATCCTGTTGCTGCGCAACACCGACGATTTTGCGGGGCAGCCGAACACGATGGCAAAGCCCACTGCGCAAAATCATCGCTGCCACCCGGAAATGCCTGTGGCACCCTCGCTACTCACTCCGCTCGCAGCCAATCGGCGGAAAAGACCCGGGCGGCGATGCCTTGTTCGCCGTGGTGGCCGCGGCTGTAGCAGCAGATTAGGTAGTTGCCGGTGAGCCGGTTGACGGTGCTGTAGGAGAAGGGGCCGGCTTCGATCAGTTTCGGCGTCCATGTTTTGCCGGCATCGCGGCTGACGTAGATCGTGCCGTGGGTGCGGGCCGTTTTGCCGGGGGCGGAGCAGAGGACCAGACCTTCGTGCGATTCGAGGACCTGGAGGCATCGCGTGGCGGCGACGTTGGTGAGGAAGCCGTCCTCCCACGTTTGGCCGCCGTCGTTGCTTAGATGCATCATCTTGCCCGTCGCGGCGCGGCTGTTGTTGCGGCGGGCGAGCAGCACCTGCCGGCCGCCGTTGACCGGTGCGGCGGAACCCTCGTTGTGGGTGAAGGCCGTGTCGTCGTTGATCAGTCCGCCGAACGTCCAGGACCGGCCGTCGTCGTCGCTGTAGATCAACGAACTGCTCGCGTGATAGTTTCGGAAATGCGGGTGATCGTCGCAGGGCAGGTAACTGCCACGCAACGGACCGCCCAGCAGCAGCCGTCCCTGATGGGGGCCGGCCTCGATCCGCCGCACCTGGCCGATGAGGTTGATAAACGCGAGATAATAATCGCGATCGTTACGTTGGTAAACGCGATCCGACACGCCCGGGTGCTCCTTGCGGGTCCACGACTCGCCGAGGTCGTCGGAGTAGAATTCGAGCACGAGCGTGGCTCCCCGACGGGAGAACTTGGTGACGTCGATTCCCAGCCGCTGTTGAATCAAGGCCGGGTCTTTGAGGCGTCCGATCGTTTCGTCAATAGAAAGGCTGGTCAGCACCGAGATCCGCTTCGCCCCCGATTCGGCCGTGCGAAGGTAGGCCGACACCGCGTAGGTCTGCATCGGCACCGTGTTGACGAATCGCGGTTGGGAGAAGGTCCGACCGGCGTCGCGGCTGACAACGTGCGCGATCATCTTCTCCGACCGGTCGCCGGAGCCGTCGAGCCGCGCTTGGAAGAAGACGTGGACGTTTCCCTTGTGGTCCAGCACGACGGAAGGCTGGAAACCGGCCCCGACGAAGCGTTGCTCGCCATCGAGCGCGTAGAGCTTCGTCTTATCTACGGTGAAAACGTCAATAGCTTCGCTCAGTCCGTCTTCGCCCACCAGCGACGCGAGCTTCGCTTCGAGGGCAGGCGGTTCGGTGTTCGCGCTGCCACACATCGCAAGGGCCATACATCCGGCACGGAGTGATTTGAAGAATACCATGGCGGTTCAATGTTCGAGAGGTGTCGCGCGACAACACGAGTGAATTCGCTACAGGGTCGATTGTAGCATCAGGAGACTGCATCAACCACCGCACGGGCGGCCAAGCGGTCGGTGGCACGCCGGGATATGTTGATTTGCCCGCGATGCTACGTATAATTGTGGACCGGCGGGCACGGGGGTTTTCCGTCACGAGGCGGCAGTGGGGACGCCGGCCACTCTTGTCCAGGAGCGAAGCGATGAACCAGCAAGTGACCGTTCAAATCGACCGTCCGATCGACGAGGTGTTTGAGTACACGAACAACCACGTCGCCGAGTGGAGCAAGGCGGTGGTCGAGAACGAGGTGATCGAAGAGAAGCCCGAAGGCGTCGGCACAACGTTTCTTTGCGTCACCGAGGATCACGGCAGACGGATGGAGTTTCAGGGCGTCGTGACGCGCCATGAACCGCCGCGCGTCTCGGCGATCCATCTGGCGGGATCGTCTTTCGACATCGACGCGGAATACGTGTTCGAGGACCTCGGCGGCCGGACCCGGGTGACGCAGCAATCATCCGTCGCGCCGAAGGGTCTCTTGAAGGTCTTCTTCTTCCTGTTCGGATGGATGATGTACAAGGCCGGCTGCAAGGCACAGGAAGACGAACTGGACAACCTCAAGCGGTTGCTGGAAGAGGGGGCAGGGCAGGGCGAGAAGGCATGATTCTTGTCGTGTGCGGCGGATGGGAACCGCGTGCTCCACACCCCCCGCAGCGCAGTGCGGGGGCGTTGTCTCCCCACTATCCACTATCCACTCCCCACTGCCTACCCCCCCGTCTTCTCGCGAACAAACCGCACTTGGGGGCGGCCGCCGGTGCCGGTTAGATTGTCGGCCGGGTAGCGTTGGTTCTTGCGGCGGTTGTAGGGGGGGCGGAAGTTGTCGCCCTTCGATAGCACGGGGCGTGTCTCCGGGATGCCGCCGAACGCTCGGCTGCCGGCCGCCTGGCATGGGAACCAGTGGCCGTTGCCCTGCTTGTCTTCCAAATAGAATTCGGGATAACAGTGGCCCTCGACCCATACGGTCCGCGCCGGGATGCTCGACGCCCGGCAGATGGCGATGAACAGCGAGGTGAGTTCCTCGCAATCGCCCCAGCCGTCCTTGAGCGCCGCGACGGCACCCTTGAGCGGCCCGTTCTTGTATTCGACGTTCTCGCGGACCCAATCGTAGATCGCTTCGACCCGGTGCCAGGCCAGTTTCTCGTCGACGCCGATCTCACGGGCTAGCTCGCGGATCTTCCGGTCGGTGCTCTCGATCTTGGGGCTGGTACCCAGATAGACGCGGACCTTGCGATCGAGCTTCTTCAGGTCGGGCAACACGTAGCCGTCGATCTCTTCCTCTTCGGGTGGGAGGATCGTGCTGCGGCGGATCTCGAACGTGACCAGCGCCTTGGCCTCGACACCGCTGCGCAGATGGGGAATCCGCACGACCATCATCTTGGCGCCGTCGTCGACCTGCACGTAGTCGACCTTGGCCTCGGGAGAAATCTCTTCCTCGACGATCTCGACCTCCTGTTCGGGCCACTCGATCGGCACGACCGTATAGCCGACGATCCCGCGGCAATCGCCGCCGACCGCCCGAACGATCACCCCGGAGCGAATCTGCTGAACCCGGGCCTCGCCCAACTTGGCCCCGCCCGGATCACCCTCCTTAAACTGGGCCCGGGCCGAGGAAACACAGACGACCGCTACGATCATGACAATCACGGATAGACGAATTCGCACGAAAACACCTCGAAAAAGGGGATACACGCGTCAGGAAAGCCCACATTCTATTCTAGCCTGGAATGGTCCGGGAAAAAGCAGGAAATTGCCGCTTGCGGCTTAGCCGTTCCGCCAACGGTGCGAAGCCGCAAGCGGCTGGAAAATCTCGCAAATCTCGGAACCGAACGAGCCGTCCGGGCGTCATATACCGCAGATGAAGGTACGCGCGTGCGTCCCTGCCATAACGTATGATCTACCATGGGGGTTTCGTGCCCCCCCTCGAACAATCCGGAGAAACGCCATGAAACCTGCTCGTCTCCCCCTCTTTCTGGTGTCCCTGGCTCTGACAATCCTCTACCTCGTCCCACCGCCAGCGCTGCTCGCCGCCGACGCACCGCCAGCCAAGGCCGCCGACGAAGCCGCTACCGAACCGGCCGACAAGCCGACGGCGTCCGAGACGCCCCTGGTCGACGAGAAGATCCGCCAGTTGATGCAGGACCGCAAGTACGCCGAGGCCGTCGTGGCCATCGACAAGGCGGCCGCCGCCAAAGATGCCCCGAAGGACTACCTGATGTATCTCCAAGCCCGGGCACTCTACCTGCAGGAGGAGTACGATCGTGCCGTGGCCGCCTTCGACGCGCTGGCGAAGCAGTCGCCCGAGGGCCCCTGGGCACGTCGGGCGCGGTTCGGCAAGGCGTTGGCCTTGGC
>JABMRB010001181.1 GCA_013202865.1 Candidatus Nealsoniibacteriota bacterium
ACCCTATCCCGCGCGTGGGTCTCGTGCCTCGACCCACCCTACAGCTTCGTCTCGCGGAGCGAGACGGCTACTCTACCGGTAATCCGTCGGCTCCGCCTGGCAGACGTAGCGGCGCCAGCCGTCGAGGTGCTCCTTGCTGAGACTGTTCTCGCGGACGATCTCGCTGTCTACCTGCCGGTCGGTGCCCGGTACGGTTACGCGGACCTTCAACCGGCCGTTGGGTTCGTAGTGGAACAGCACGGCCACGGGCGATTGGGCGGCCAGGTTCGGCGGCATGTCGCGGACCGTACACTTGCCGATCTGCGTGCAGTCGTCGGCCGAGGGGCTCTCGCCCTCGACGATCTGTACGAGGATCGACTTCTGATTGGCCTTGCTCGTCTTGAAGACCCGTTTGCCGGTCACCGGCAGCGACGTGTTCCGCGGGATGAGAATCCCGTTGCGGCGCCGCTTGGTCTGCGGATCGGTACCGACCACGCCGAGGCTGTGCGAGTTGACATTCTTGATCGCGAACGTGCCCTTGAGGCCCTGCTGCTTCGCTAGTTGCAGACCGGCGTGCAAGGCGGCGCCATGGGCCACCGCCTCGTCGGCCGCCACCGATGCGTCGGGGTCCTTGCCGGAAAGCTCGCGGAGCATGGCGTGGACCATCGGCATCCGCGTCGACCCACCCACCAGCAACACGCGGTCGAGGTCCGCCCAATCCAACCCGGCCGCCTTGAGCGTCTGCGAGGTCGTAAACCGGGTGCGGTCGAGCAGGTCCTGTGTGGCCTCCTCGAATTGCTTCTTCGTGATCTCCACGCGCGAGGCAAACCCCCGATAGTCGCACGCCGCCGAGGCCTTGTTGCGAGCCGACAAGGTCCGCTTGACGTCTTCGCACTCCCGCCAAAGCTTGCCGGCCGCGCTCGGGTCCTCGCGCGGATCGACGTAGTGCTCGCGGATGAAGCTCTCGGCCACCAGATCGACCAGCCGCTGATCGAAGTCGTAGCCGCCGAGGCGCACGTCGCCGTCGGTTGCCAGGGCGACGAACTCGCTGCCGCGGATCTCCATCACGGTCACGTCGAACGTACCGCCGCCGAGGTCGTAGACGAGGATCCGCTTGGGTTCGTCGCTGCTGCCCTCGGCGTTGAGGTATCCCTGCTGGAAGCCGAACGCCACGGCCGCGGCGGTCGGCTCGTTGATGATGTCGAGCACCTCGAAGCCGGCCATGTAACCGGCGTCCTGCGTCGCCTTGCGCCGGACCTCGTCGAAATAGGCCGGCACCGTAATCACCACCTTCGTGAACGGGCCGATCTGCTGCGCCGTGTCGGCGCGGAGCTTGTTGAGGATCCAGGCCTCGATCACCTCGGGTGGATACTGCTTGCCGCCGAACACCTTATGGAAGACGCGATGGCCCATGTCGCGCTTCGAGCATTCGGCCACGCTGTCCGCCTCGGTAGCCATCGCTTTGAGCGCCTCCTTGCCGACCACGACGTCCTGGCCGTCGAACAACACGACGCTCGGCGTCACGCGGTCGCCCTCGGCGTTGACCATCGTGATCGGTTGACCGTTGTCGTCCAACCGCGAAACGACCGAGTAGGTTGTGCCCAGGTCGATGCCGATCGCGGGTTCTTGTGCAGTGCTCATGGCAATATCAATCTCTACTTTCGATTCCGATCGCGATTATTCTCAAACGGTAAGCCATCTACCACGGCAACGGAAACGTGTTGGGGCGAAGCCACGCCAACACCAGGTAACCCATCCCCAACCCGACCAGCGCCGACGTGACGTAGCCAATCAACATCACCGCCGCCCGACGTGCCGGCGACTGGGCGTCGGGCCTCGCTCGCCCGCCGGTCGTCAGCGCGGGACCGGCGACCGCCGCAGGTTGCTGCGACGAGGCCGCCTGGACTGGGGCGGTCTCAAGCGGCGGCTCCGCATCGGCCGCAACCGCTACCGGGTCGACGCCGATGGTTGCCTCCACCGCCTCGGCCGCTTTACCCCCGGCGGGAACTTCCAGCACGTCCTGCACCATCTCCTCGAACGCGTCGAACCCGGCCGACGAAACCACCGGACGCGTCCACCGCGCTATCCCTTCGTTCGACAGACCCACGCTCCGCTCCAACGACAGCTTGGCCTCTTGATGCGTACCCGGAACCATCGCCCGAACGTTCAACCGGCTGTTCGTGCCGTACTCGAACGTCACCTCGATCGGCCAGCCCTTGGGCAGCCCGCTGGGAATGTCGCGAATTACGGTCCGGCCGATCGCCGTACACTCCCCCGGCAACGAACTCTCGCCTTCGAGAACCTTCAGCACGATCGAACGCTGGTTCTCCGTCTTGGTCACGAACCGCTCGGTCCGCTTCACCGGTAGCGGCGTGTTCCGCGGGATCAGCACGACGTTGGTCTTCCGCAGCGTCTCCTGGTCGATACCTTCCATACCCAGGCTATGGGCGTTGACGTTGGTTACCTCGAACTTCGCCTGCGAACCGCCCTGGGCCCCCTTGGCGATCAAGTAGGACGCGTACAACGCCGCACCCCGGGCGACCGCCTCGTCGGGGTTGACCGTCCGCTCGGGCGCGACGCCGGTCGCCTGCGCGAGCATCTGGGCAACCATCGGCATCCGCGTCGAACCGCCCACCAGCAACACCCGCGTCAGGTCGCTGAACTGCATCTTGGCGTCGACGACCAACTGCCGGGTCGTGTAGGCCGTCCGTTCGAGCAGGTCGGCCGTCAGCTCCTCGAACTTCTCCCGAGTGATCGCCACGTCGGCCGACCGGCCGGCAAAGTCGATCCGGGCCGTCGTGTGGCTCCGGGCGGTCAGCGCGTGCTTGGCCTCGACCACCGCCGCGTACAGCCGATTCAGCGAGCCCGCGTCTTCGCGCGGATCGACGTTGTGCTCCCGAAGGAACTCCTCGGCCACGTAGTTGACCAGCCGCTCGTCCCAATCGTGCCCGCCAAGCTGCACGTCGCCGTCGGTGGCGATTGTCCGGATATCGCCCGGGGCCAGCTTCAGCAGCGTGGCGTCGAACGTCCCGCCGCCCAGGTCGTAGACCAGTACGGTCATCTCCTCTCGGGGGCCGCCCGCGCGGGAGAGGTATCCGATCGACTCGCCGAACGCCAGCGCGGCAGCGGTCGGCTCGTTGACGATATCCAACACGTTCAGCCCGGCCATCTGACCGGCGTCGGCGGTTGCCTTGCGTCGCGGCTCGTCGAAATAGGCCGGCACGGTAATCACCACGGCCGCGCTCGGGCCCATCCGGTCGACCGACTCGGCCTTCAGTTTCCTCAGAATGCAGGCCTGGATCACCTCCGGCGGCAGCAGCTTCCCATGGATCGCATGGTTGTAGCTCGGTTGCCCCATATCCCGCTTAACCCACTCAGCCACCTGGTCGGGCGCCACAGCGGCAGCGGTCCGTGCCGACTTTCCTACCACCACTTCGGTATCCCCGAATAGCACGATACTGGGGGTCAGCAGATCGCCCTCAGCATTGGGGATCATGGCCGAACGCCCCGACGGATCCACCTGGGCCACGGCCGAGTTGGTAGTTCCAAGATCAATGCCTACAGGGACTTGCATGGGGGCGGGGGGAAAGTGGAAAGTGGATAGTGGGTGGTGGATAGTGGATAGTGGATA
>JABMRB010001182.1 GCA_013202865.1 Candidatus Nealsoniibacteriota bacterium
CCGCTCTGCCGGTTGGCGTATCTGGGCGCAAGTGATCCTGGGTGGACTCGAACCACCGATTGTCTCCTTGTAGGGGAGCTGCCTTCGCCGCTGGGCTACAGGACCGTGTCACCGAAAGCGGAAGGCGAGGGACTCGAACCCCCAAACGGCTCGCGCCGCCGCCTGTTTTCAAGACAGGTTCCTCATCCGGCCGGATGCCTTCCGTATCACATTAGTCAGGACGGCTGGATTCAAACCAGCGATCTCGTGCTCCCAAGGCACGCGGAGTACCAGGCTTTCCTACGTCCTGAATCTTGTAAATGACGAATGACGAAATCCGAATGACGAAACCGACGCATGCGTGCCACTGCTTCGTCATCGAATGCACGAAAAAACCCGGTGTCGTTGTGACACCGGGCCGGCGTGGGTTTCCCGTTGGGTATGCGGCCCGTGTCACAAGCGCCGAGGACGCCCGGGATGCGTATTTGCCGAATGATCGGCCACGCACCCTGGGCATGTCGGTTCGGTTGTGGAACTTGGACACAAGGAAATCATCGGTTCTTATCCTGCACTTGGTGGTTATCGGGGCTCTATCGTCATTAGACGCCGGACCCCGGCAAGAGGTTCGCGGATTCTTCTGTTTCTTGGCCGGCGTCGAGCATATAGATACGCCGAGGCCGCCCTTTATTCCCGCGAGACGCCGATTTATTCTGCCGCCGGTAATTTGCGTGACGGGGGATGAGGAGACGGGGGGTGAAGTCGCAGGGCGGTCGCCCGCGGGTTGCATTACCGGTGGCGGGGGATCATAATTCTATCAGCCATTCAGGCATGAACGATCACCGATTGAGGAAGCGGACATTGAAATCCACCAGTCTCACATCCGTCCGAACCTACCAGCTCGCAGCCATTGTCGTCGTTTTCGTCGGCGGCTTCGCGAGAGCGGAAACCCAGCCCGATTGGCCAAGCTGGCGCGGGCCGCAGGGCAACGGCAGCACCGAAAGCGGAACCTACCCGGTCGAGTGGGACGCAGACCACGTGCTGTGGAAAGCTCCCTTGCCAGGCAAGGGATGCTCGACGCCCGTCGTCTGGAGTCGGCGCATCTATCTCACGGCACCGGCCGACGGGCTGGACGCCGTGCTCGCACTGGATTGGTCGGGTAAGCGGCTTTGGCAGACGACGTTCGGCGCCGAAACGCCGGGCAAACATCGAAACGGTTCGGGGAGCAACCCGTCGCCGGTTACCGACGGCAAGAGTGTGTTCGTTTACTTCAAGAGCGGTACGCTGGCCTCACTGACGATCGACGGCAAGGTCCGGTGGCAGACCAATCTGGTCGAACGCTTCGGCCCGGTCGCCCTGTTTTGGGACCATGGCACCTCGCCCGTGCTAACCGACGATTGCGTTGTGATGGTTCGGATGCACCCGGGCGAGTCGTGGTTGGCTGCGTTTGACAAGGCGACGGGCGAGATGCGATGGAAGGTGGCTCGCAATTACAAGACTCCGGTGGAAGGCGATCATGGATACTCGACGCCGCTGGTCATCGGGCATGGCAGTCAGCAGGCGTTGTTGGTATGGGGAGGGCAACACTTGACGGCGCACGGCGCCACCGACGGCAAGGTTCTCTGGTCTTGCGGCGGCTTCAATCCGGATTCCAAGGCCTTGTGGCCGGCCGTTGCGTCACCGGTAGTCGTGGACGACGTTGCGGTCTTCTCTTTCGGCCGAAACGATCGGGGCGACCCGAGATTGCACGGCGTCCGCACGGGCGGCAGCGGCGACGTGACCGCGACGCATCGGATTTGGACTCGCAGGGACACCGGTGCTTTTGTGACGACACCTGCCGCGTATCGAGGTCGGGTCTATCTGGTTCGCGATCGCGGTCAGATCGAGTGCATCGCCCCGGCCACGGGCAAAACGCTATGGAGTGATGCATTGCCTAAGCATCGCTCCTCATTCTACGCGTCACCGCTGATCGCCGACGGACGCCTCTACGCCGCCCGTGAGGACGGCGTGGTGTTTGTGGCCAAGATAGAAGGCGGATTCGAGTTACTCGCCGAGAACGACATGCAGGAGCCCGTGATTGCCTCGCCGGTGGCCGTCTCGAATCGCCTGTTGATTCGCGGCCAGCGCCATCTGTTCTGTGTGGAGTCGCCGTGAACGGAATGTAGTTCGACTGTTCGTAGTACCGCCTTTAGGCGGAAAACGTCTTGCCGGGACACGCCGAGAGCCCCATATTCCGGCTAAAGCCGGTACTACGAACGGTAAACTGGAACTTCTGGGGCGGTTTTTGACTCATAATTGTGGGTCGACGGATGCTAAGCCGCGAGCGGCTGGGCAGAGATGTCTTTCCGTTTTCTCGAAAAGTGGCGCGACACATTCACCGACCTTATTGCGAAATACCTATAGAACGGGCCTTTTTGCCGCGGCGGACTACGACTGATGCACACCGAGCCAGACGGCCAAATCGCAGACGGATTGCGAGTGGGCAATCCCCACGCTTGGGCTGCGCTGTATCAGACACATTTCGATGAGGTTTGGCGGTCGGTTGCCCGGCTTGTGGGCCCCAACTCGGCCGACGTTGCCGACGTGGTACAGGAAACGTTCCTGGCCGCGGCCCGATCGGCGGATAGTTACGACCCCGACCGGGGTTCGTTGCTACTGTGGCTGTCGGGAATCGCAAGGAACCACGCCGGCAACCACCTTCGCGGGCGGCGCCGTCGGCAACGGCTTCGCGAGGGCGGAGATCTGGCTGCCGACGTGGCTGAGCGATTGGCTCGGCGGCTCGACGGCCGAGACGTCACGCCGCCGGTTGCCCTGGCCGCGGCCGAACAGGCAGAGGCCGTTCGAGACGCCTTGGCCGAACTGCCCAAGGATTACAGTTCGCTGCTTGTCGCCAAATACTGCGACAACGCCACGGCCAAGATGATAGCCCGGGCGGAAGATTCGTCGGCCGGGGCAATACGATCCAAGCTAGCTCGGGCACGCCGGGCCTTCCGTGAAATCTTCGCGAAATGGTCCGCCTGCGACGACGACCCCGCGGGAACGCGTCATGAACAATAGCAACCACAATCTGGAAGAAGAGCGCTTCGCCGAGTTGTTTGCGTCGCTCGACGCCGACGTGCCCGAGGCGGACCGGCGCGTGCGCGACCGGCTCGAAAAGGAGTCGGCCCGGGCGTTCGCCGAGCAGTTCGCCGGGAAACCCCTATCCGAAGAAACTCAGCTACCGAGAAGGAACCGCAGAATGTTTGCCATCGCCATCCGGAGCCTTGTTGCCGCCGCCGCCGTAGCCTTGATCGCGTTTGGGCTGTTGCCGTCGGATTCCGAGGGTGACGTGCCGACGTTGGCCGTCGTGTTGGAGAATACCTCCACTGCCGATTCGCTCCATATCGAAATCACCACCGACGGCAAGGCCGAGCAGGTGTGGGTGCAGAAGCCGGGCCGCATGCGCTGGGATACTGCCGACGGAAAGTACCTGATCGCCCATGGCGGGCGCTTATGGAACGTTGACGAGAAGGCCAACCGGGCGACCTCCTCCAAGAATGTCTACTTCGACGAGGACAAAAAGCAACTCGACGTTTTGGCGATGCTCGATCTACCCAAGGGCGAGAAGGCCAAGAGGCTGCTCGAAGCCAAACCGACGGAGACGGTCACCCGTGGGGCACGCCAGTTTAGCGTCTATCGGGCCAATCTGACGGCCGCCGAGGGCGACGTCAGCGTCGAGGCCCTGGTCGAACTTGGCACGCGGCAACTCAGTTCGCTGCGCGTCAAGCCGATTGGCAAGACTCCTCGCCCCGCGGTCGCACTGAACATCTTGGCCGCGAACGAGCCGGTGGACGAGGATAAGTTCGTCGTGGGCGACACGCTTACCGAGGATGGGCGGATCGGCAAGATCGTCGATGTGCAGGGGATCGTGACCGTCAAGCCGGTGATGCACACCCGTTGGACACCCGTCGCCACGCAGATGCTGATCAAGCCGGGCGATTGGCTGCGAACCGACACCCGCGGAGCGAACGCCGTGAAGGTGCGGCTTGCCGAGGGGACCGAGATAACGCTCGGTCCCGGCTCGTTGGCCGAGTTGATCATGCCCGGCAGGATCCGCCTGATTCACGGCGAGTTGAAGGTCCATGCCGATGCCCGGCGCCCGCTGACGCTGCTGGCGCCGAACGATCAGAAACTTTCGGTCAAGGGAACCAGGCTCTTGCGCCTGGACGATGAGAAACTGGTCCGCGTCGAAAAAGATCCGATCTGGTTGCAAGGCTTCGAGGGTGCCACGGCCAACCAGTCGATCGGTTCGCTGGTGGCGAAGATCGACGGGCGCAACGTGCCGCTGACGGTCGGATACCACAAGGTGACGGTCGATATCCGCGACCAGATCGCCCGAACGGTGATCGAGGAATCGTTCGTCAACCACACCGACGGCCGGCTTGAGGGCGTGTTCTATTTCCCGCTGCCGCAAGACGCTTCGATCTCGGGGTTCGGCATGTGGATCGGCAACGAACTGGTCGAGGCCGACGTGGTCGAGAAGCAGCGTGCCCGGGAGATTTACGAAGAAATACTCCGCCAGAAGCGCGACCCGGGCTTGCTGGAATGGGCCGGCGGCAACCTGTTCAAAGCCCGTGTGTTCCCGATCTTCGGGAACTCCGAGAAGCGCATCAAGATCACCTACACGCAGGTGTTGCCGTTGCGTGGCGACCGCTTCCGCTATAGCTACGGCTTGCAGAGCGAGATGCTCAAGCAGCACCCCTTGCGCGAGTTGGCTTTGGACGTGAAGATTCACTCGGCCATGCCGATCGCCAAGGTGACCTCGCCGACGCACACCACGCGGATCGACGCCACCACCAACTCGGCCCACGTCGAATTCACCGCCCAGGAGTACACCCCCAAGCGGGACTTCGAGGTGGTGGTACAGCTCGATCGCGTACAATCGGACGTGGTCCTGATCCCGCATCGTCGCGGCGACGACGGCTACTTCATGCTGCAATTGACGCCACCCGACGGTCAAGGCCAGTGGCAGCGCGACATTCTACCCGACGGCGGTCCGCTTCGGCTGGTGATCCTTGCCGACACGTCTGCCTCGCTGGATCGATCGCAAAGGACCACGCAGGCAGACTTCATCGCGTCGCTGTTGGCTTCGTTGGGGCCGGAGGACACGTTCAACCTCGCCGGTTGCGACGTGGGCTGCGACTGGACGTTCGCGAAACCGCAAGCGGCCACCGCCGAGAACGTGAAGATTGCCCGACGGTTCCTCGACGGCCGCACGCCGCTGGGTTGGACCGATTTGGACAAGGCATTCGGCTCGGCGCTGAAGCAGTGCAATGCCAAGACCCGCGTGATCTACGTGGGCGACGGCGTGGTGACCACCGGCGATTGTGATCCGGTGGCGTTTGCCAATCGCCTGCGACGGATGTGCGAAGGCCGAGCGGCCGGGTTCCACTCGGTAGCGGTCGGAAGCACCTTCGAGCCGCAGGTGATGAAGGCGATCGCCGCGATGGGCGGAGGAACCGTTCGCCAGATCAGCGGGGAAAAGACTCCGCAGGCGGTGGCCTTGGAACTGTTGGGCGAGATCGCCACCCCGGCCATCAGCGATCTGAAGGTCGAGTTCCGCGGACTGAAAACCGTTCGCGTCTATCCCGAGGAACTGCCGAACCTGCCCGGCGGCACGCAACAAATCATCTTGGGCCGCTATCTGCCTGAGGGCGAGAGCCGCCACCAGGAGGGCGAAGTGATCGTCACTGGCACGCGCGACGGCCAACCGGTGCGGTTCCGCGCGCCCGTGTCGCTCGATGACGCGGAGAAGGGCAACGCGTTCATCCCGCGGCTTTGGGCCCGAATGCACCTCGACGTGCTACTCGAACAAGGCACGTCGCAGGCGATCAAGGACGACATCATCGAGCTCAGCGAAGAGTATAACATCATCACGCCCTACACGTCGCTGCTGGTGCTGGAAAGCGACGCCGACCGCGAGCGGTTCAAGGTGAAGCGTCGCTTCAAGATGCGCGGCGCCGAACTGTTCCTTGCCGAGGGGCTCGACGCGGCAAACTACGAGTTGATGCGACAGCAAATGCGACGAGCGGGCGACTGGCGGGTCGGGCTGCGACGTAGCGTCTTGAGCCAACTGACGGGCCTGGGCCGCAATCCGCAACTTCTGCAACAGCACGCCGGTCAGTTTCTGGAGTTTCTGGTTTCCAGCACGGAAACGCATCGAACGGTGCGAGTGCCCGACGAAAGCTTCTTCAGTATGAACGGCGACGCGTTCGGGGATCGTAACGAGGGATGGGACATGAAGGGCGACGGCAAATGGCTTCGCGACCGGGCCGCCACGAACCTTTGGGACCTCGAGGACGAAGATCGAGAGAGAGAGTCTCTGTCGCGCATCGTCCGCGATGGCGACCGGCTTTTTGCCAAGGTCACCTCGGACACGCCGATGCCCGCTACGGCGGGAGAACCCGTTGAGGCGATGTTGCCAAGGCCCAGCGAGCCCATGCCGAGTCGTGCCTCCAAGGAGATGGAGTTTGGGACGAACTTTGAAATGGCGCAGAAATACATCATGGGGGAAACGACGAAAGGGAGGAGCCATAACTATCGCGGGGCCGTCGATCACGAGCTCGGCGGTCGGTCGTTGCGCGACAAACGGCTCAAGCCTGGCAGCTTCCTTAGGGACGACGGCTACAGCAGCAGGTACTTCTTCGGTGGCAAGGAGTCGAAGGCGGAAGTACGTTACAGGCGGTCGCCGATGTACTCCTACTCGAATTGGCTCGACCGCCTCTTCCCGCATCTATCGGCCCCGCCCGCCGAAGCCGTGGAGCCGGACAAGGACAAGCGTTGGCCGGCCGAGGCCAGGGCGTTGGCCCAAAGCCTGTTGCGAACCAGGCAACTGGCCCGGCTCAGTGGCGCCCTGCAAGTTGAATCGCTCAATGAATCGTTCGATACCCGCTACGATCGTCTCACGTCGCAATCGAACACGCTCTCGTTGGTTTCGCCCAAGGCATGGCTAATTCGCGGGCAAAGCGTCGGTTCGCAAACGACGGTCCGGTGGTGCGACAAAGAGCATCGCAGCGTGTTCTCCAACGCTTATCAGCTTGGCCGTCGCCGCGCGTCGACCGCGCTGGATCTGAGCAAGCCGCCGGTCAACCTTGGCGAGTACGTCACGAGTTCGATCGAGCGAAGTTATCAAACCCACAAGCCCGAGATCAAGCCGCAAGGCGATCACCGCACGCTGCTGATCCTCAAGCACCCGACCGTCGAGAACCACGAGACCCGCGTGTTGATCGACACGACCCGGCACGTGGTCCTGCGAAGAGAGACCGTACAGGACGGCAAGGTCACCTGGGCACGCGTGGCCGGTGGTTTTGTCGAGGTCGCCGGCACATGGTGGGCGACCCGTTGGGAGATGTTCAACGGCGACGAACAACTCAACTCGCGAGTCACGATGCAGATCAGGGCGATCACGACCGAGGTGCTCGAGCAGAAGATCGACGCCCAACTGGCCGGTCTGGATCGCGTGCAGCTTATCCAGCAGCCGCCGATCCCGGTCGCAGACGCCAAACGTGCGGTCGCCCAGGGCAAAGACACGTTCGACGACCAGCTTGCCCTGCTCCTGCACTTTTCGCAGACCCAGCAGTGGGACCGCGTGATCGAGCATCTGGAGGCCGCCGAGAAACGGGCCGCCGACAAGCCGGGCGTCCGCTGGGTCGCGTCGGCCGTGTTGTGCGACCGCCGCCGCTTCGAGGAAGTTCTACAGCATTACGCCAAGGAAGCCGGGCGGCTGGCCACGAGCAAGTCGGCCGAGGCCTTCTATTTGGCCGAGTACCTCCGCGGCCAGAGCGGATACTTCCAGGCCAACGAGCGCATGACGCTGCTCGACGTGCTCAAGTCCGTTTATCGACGGCAGCCCGCGCACTTGCAGGCGATGAAACGTTGGATGCAGGAGAAGTCGAACCTGCTCAACCAGACGGGCCAATCGGACGAAGCGCTTGCGATGATGAAGGAGTTGGCTCAGCAGTATCCGTTCGACTACAGCCTGCAAACGAACTACGCCCAGCAATTGTCCGGCCGGGGCGAATACCCGGCCGCCTACGCGTGGCTCGACCGGACCATCGCCAACAAGGCCGCCAAGTGGAGCCAGAACCAGTTGGACGCGCTGCGTGGCACCTATACGCAATTCCTGCGGAACCAGGGCCGCTACGGCGAGTTGGCCGACTACCTGGGCGACTGGGTCGCCACCGACCCGAACAACCTCTCGGCGTACCAACAGTACCTCAGTGCGTTGGTAAAGACCGATCAACTCGACAAGGTAAACGAGTTGGTGAAGCTTTGGATCGAGCCCGCCCGATCGCCGGAGAAACTTGATTCGGTCACCGGGTCGAAGCTTTCGGCGGCCGTGTCGCTGATGCTTGGCCAAGGTTACAACCTCCGAACCAACCGCATCGAGCAGCGTTGGATCAAGCCGCTGGCCGACGTGGCACTGCTGCTGGCCGAGCATCCGTCGCACGGCAACGTCTCGCAGCAAATCATGGGCCACTCGCAGTTTCAACAGACCGACCCGTGTCGCGCGGTGCGGCGGAAGGCGTTGGCGATTCTGCTCGACCGGGTGGACGAACTGACGCCCACGCACATGCAGCGTTACGTCTATTGGATCATGCCCGCCGACCCGGCCGTCGAGGTTCGCCAGTGGCGCAAGATTGCCGCGGCCATGAAGGCTTGCTGGGTGGAGGAGAAGGATCGCGACGCGAAGTATTTCATCGGGCAAACACTCGAGCAAGTGTACAGCCGCATCGGCATCGACGACCAACTTGCCTTCATGCGACAGGAGATGGTGGAAGGCGGCGAGCCCTTCAGTCCTACCTGCGCCGGCCGCCTGTTTAATCTGCTGATGGCTCAACCGTGGACCGCCCCGATCGAGGACGAAGCATTCGGGCTGATCGACATGCTGACGCTTTCCAAGGACGAAACCGAGCAGATTCTCTCGCAGCTTCGCGCCCTGCATCAATTGACCGACCGCATGCCGGTTGCTCGTTTCACGGCCGCGATGGCAAAAGTCGAGAAACAGGAGGACCTGACGCGGACCGAACTGCAAGAGAAGCAGCAAGAGAACCTCAAGGCGGCCCGGCGCGGGTTCGCCGATCGGCTGGCCAAACAGGCGCGAACTCGCGACGCCGTGTTGGCCGGTTGGATGACCGTCGAGCGGTTGTATCTCAACGTCCTCGCCGAGCGCGACCCGGACGGCGTGGCCGAGGAGTGTTGGGAGATCGTCGGCACCAAGCCGCAGCCGCTGCCCGAGGAAGCGACCGGCCTGGACCTACTCGAGCAGCTTCGCCGCAGCCGCTGTCTGGCCATGCTCTCCTACCTGTCCGTGCAGGCCGGGGCCAAGCCGCAACTGGCCGACAGGTTGCTGGCGTACATCGACGCGGGCATCGAAGCAAATGCCGACAGCGTGGGCTGGAACATGCTCAAGTATCGCATGCTGGTGGCTCTGGATAAGCCCGAGCAGATCGAGAAACTGTTGCGACGCTGCATTCGCGCCGACGCGCAGGCGACCGGGTGGCAAGTCTACCTGGGTTATCTGTTGGCCGAGCAAGCCAAGATCAAAGAGGCCGTCAAGCTGTTCGAGGCCGTCCAAGCCGCCGACGAACTTCTGCCCGGCGAGCATCGCAGCCTGGCCGATTGGTACATGGTGGTTGACCGGCGCGAGGACCACGAGCGGGCATTGATCGCCGTCTACAAAACGATGGACGAGTGGCGAATCAGCAACGCCATCGGCCAGGAACTCAACCGCTGGCAGCGCAGCGACGGCGAGTTGCCGGGCGAGTTGGATAAGAACGTGCTGCGGATGTTCGCGGCGCTGCTACAGAAGTCGAACAGTCCGGCCAATCATCTCTCGCAACTGAGGCGTTTCTACCAGGCGACGCACGACTTCCGCCTGTTGGAATCGGTGGCCGAGGGCGTGATCGGTCATACGGCCGGGCGGGTCTATCCCTACCTCGGTCAGATGACGTCGGTCTTGAACGAAGTCCGCGACGAAGCCACCGCCGATTCGATTATCAAACACCTCGGAAAGGTTCGCCCCCGGGCGAAAACAGAGATCGACCGGCGTGCGTTGGACCTGCTCGAACTGCTGGTCGAGCGCCGTGGCGCCGAAGTAATGAACCAGCCCGGCCCGCATGTAGAAAAGGCCCTGGCCGCCATGCAACGCGCTTTCAAGCGCGAATGGTCCGACGGCGAACCGCGGCTGATGGCCAAGTTCCTTGCCAACTTGGGAACCATTTCGCAGAAGAAACTGGCCAACGAGCAAGTGCGGGAATTGAAGGCGCTGCACAACGAGGCCGGCGCCGGCTCGATCGACCGGTTGTTTATCGCTTATGCGTTGGCGAGGACCATGTCGAACTACCAGCAGACCGACGAAGCGATCGACCTGCTCGAGGCCGCACTGAAGGAGTATCAAACGGCCTCAGACGGCGTGCTGTCTTCTGCGGTCAACGGGCCGTTGGACGGACTCATCTCTTTCCTGGAAAGCTCCCATTACTACAGCCGGGCCGAAAAGATACTGAAGGCACAACTCGAACACCCGGCCAACCCGCAGCAACGATTCTGGCTGACCGAGCGGCTTTATCGAACCTACAACAACACGTTAGCGAACAAGGGCACGGTCTCCCTGGGTAGCGGGCGGGAGCTTTACGAGAATCTTCAAGACAGGCTCATCAAGGACCTGAAGACCGACAACCAGAACCATCGCTATCTGTTGGTCAATCTTCTCTGTGACGTCTATCGTACCGCGCACAGCAAGAATCAGGCCGCTCTGACCGGAGTGCCCGACGACTTACGGGGCTTCGCATTCGAGCGGTTTGCCCGCCTTCTGCCCGGGCAGGTGGGCAACTACCAGAACATGGTCAACCGCGTTGCCGATACACTGCACGACGTGGCCGGCCCGCGCGACGGGCTGAAGTTCCTCATCGCACGGATCGAGGCCGAGCCCGAGTGGCTGCGATATAACCGCCAGGACGGCTGGAACAGCTACGGCGGGCACCTGGCCTACTGGCGAAGCCAGACGAAGGATCTTGGCGATCTGGCGCCGCGTTTGCTCAATATCGTGCTGGCCGAGCTGCGCAAGGACCTCGTGTCGCAACAGTCTCGCAACCGAAACATGTACTACAACGATTACAGTCACTTCTGGAGCGAGAAGGCCGACGACTTCGCCAAGATGGCCGACAAAGTATACGCCGAACATAAACGCTCCGGCGCGGCCGTGAAGTACATCGCCCAATATCTCTACCACGGCCTGGACCGTTACGATCGGGCCATCGAGATGCTGCTGATCGCCTGGGACGACAAAGTGCTCGACGAGTCGGGCCAATCGCAACTGGTGCAGTATCTGCACAAGCAGCGACGCTACGGCGAATCGATCGCCGTACTGGGGCCGATGGTCGAGACCCGGCCGGACAATATCCAGTATCGCGTCTGGCTGATGCACGCCTACTTCCGGACCACACGCCGTGCCGATTTGCTGGCTCTGCTCAAGCAGACCGACGAGTACTTCCACGAGAAAGGCCGCTGGCAGGAACACGTCATCGCCGCGCTGGGGCATAGCTGTCTGGAAAACAAGCTATACGAGCAATCGGTGACCTACTATGAGGAGCTGATCCCCTTGCACCAGCGAAGCCAACCAAACCGAGGCATCGGTAACGGAACGCTGTCGCAATACTACGCCGACATGGCCCAGGCATACGGCGGTTTGCAGAACACGGCCAAGGCGGTCGACGCGGCCTGCGGTGCGGTGGTTAGTTGGGGAGCGCGCCACGACAACCGCAGCAGTGCCTTGAGTTCGCTCCGCAACGTGCTTCGCAGCTCGCCCGACCTGGACGCCTACGTGGCCGAGTTGGACAAGCAGAGCGAAGAGACCGGGCTGCACAACGCCATCGTCCGCAAGGCCCTTGGTATGGTCTACTTCGAGAAGCAGCAATACGACAAAGCGACCGTCCAGCTTACCCTGGCGGCCGACGTGCAACCGAACGACACCGAGACGCACCACATGTTGGTCGCGTGCTTCGACAAGCGGAACGACAAACAAGGGGCCGTCGACCGGTTGATTGAATCGCTGCAGCTTTCGCGTCGCGATATCAGCCTCTACAAGGACCTGGGCCGAAGGTTCGCGGAACTCGAAAGGCCGGTGGACGCGGAGCGCGCCAATACGTCGATCGTCGAGGTGTTGCCCTCCGAATCGGAAAGCCATGCGATGTTGGCCGAGATTCGCCAGCAGCAGGACCGTTGGGACGAGGCCATCGTGCAGTGGCAGCAAGTGGCAAGGATTCGCGCCTTGGAACCGACCGGCCTGCAGAAACTGGCCGAGGCGCAGATTCACGAGCAACGCTGGGACGACGCGATCGAGACACTCGACAAGCTCGACAAGGGCTGGCCGCCCCGCTTCGGCGACGTCCGCAACACGGTCCGGCAGTTACGCAATAAGGTCGAGCAGGGCCGGTAGCCGCACTCGCAAGAGTGCGGACTTCCCATGGTCTGGCGACCGTGGCTACAGCAGAATGAAGGCCGCATCATTCCCCTGCCCAATAACCTGCCAGGAGCTTGTCGACGGCCTCTGCAACATCGTCCTTCTCTGCCGGGCGCTGCGTGGGCGGCTGGTCGAGTTCAGCGAGCCAGACCAGTTCGACCAGCGGGGAACTCTGCGCCTGCTCCGCCTCGCCGGTGAGGTCGATCAACTCCAGGGCGTTGAGGAAGTTTGTCTGGTTGTTCCGCGCCAGCAGCACATCGGTGGCGTTGACACACATGTCGCGGTCGAAGTCGTAGGGGAACGTGACGGACGCGGGACTGGTGGCCAGATCGCGTGGATTGTTTCGGGTCAACAGCAGATCGGCCGTGGTCACTCGGGCGTCGGTGATGAAGTTGCCCGTCTCGGCCACGGCGGTGCCTAAGTAGAAGACGTCGTCACCGGAGAGGCCGAGGCGCGTCGCCAACACGGTTACCTCCAACCACGTGTTCGTGACGGCGTTATCCTCGAAGAGGACCGTCACGCTGTCCGCGTTGCCGCGGTCCATGGCGGTGCGAACGTGTACCGCGTCGGGCGTTACCGGCGTCCAATCGTGGGGCGTGTCGTCGTTGCCGATGCGGAACTGCAAGTCGGCCACCGTGGGCACCACGCCGTCGGGCAGATTGGCCAGGTCGATCATGATCCCGTTGATGCCGCGGCTGTAGCTCGTGTAGTTGGCCGCGGTGGCAACCTGCCCGGGCAGCAGGGCCGTCTTGTCCGTGGCAATCGCGTCGTCGTCCGCGCTGTTGGCTGCCGCGTCGTTGCCGTCGAACGTCGAGTGGTTGTAGAAGACGTACCGCCCGACCACCTCCGTCGAGAATTCCGTATCGCCCGGACTGGGTGTCTCGGCCGTCCAATGGGTCGGCAGATTACCCCACACGACGGCCGCACGCCGGTCGAGCGACTTGCCCTGGCCGTCGGCGTCGGCGGGCCAACCGTGCCGATCGTCGTAGACGACCTCGTCTTCCAGCAGGCCGGGGAAGAACCCGGGCTTGTCGGTCGGCGGCTCGTCGGGGCGTTGCAACTGCACTCGCTCGCCGTCGTCGTCGAGCTTGCCGCCGTACGGACCGCGGATCTCGATCGAGCCGGGTGTGTTGTACGCGTTCTCGAAATGGGCCGCCGCCGCCGGGTCGGCAATCGGGTCGTACCCCACAACGACGATCGTCTCGTGTGGCCCGAGCACGTCGCCGGCGGCAAAGTCGAAACTGACTGCCTTGCGCAACCGCCAGTTGGTCAGCACAACCGGCTGGCTCGTGGTGTTGTAGATCTCGACGAATTCCAGGTCGGCAGCCTCCGCCATGGCGCCCGGGTTGTAGTGTACCTCGCTGATGATCACCGAACCCAACCGCGGCCCGCTGTTGTCGTCGCCCGCCGTGAAGCGGGTCATCGGAGCCATCGATCCCTCGGCGTTGGGCCAGCGCCCCCACGACTCGCCGTTGGCCTGGGCAC
>JABMRB010001183.1 GCA_013202865.1 Candidatus Nealsoniibacteriota bacterium
CCGCTGTTCGGCTGCTATTGCGCCGGCGAGATCGGCCCGTTGGACACCAGCGAAAAGAACCCCGACGTGCTCAGCGGCGGAGGCGGCTGGCACGTCATGTTCACGCTGATCGGCCGGTAGCCGCTTGCGGCCTTGGGGTGTTGCCAAAACCCCCCGGTCCCGGAAGTCAATGCTTCTGCAGCAGGACGAATGTGCGGACCATATTCATCGTGGTTTCCTCAACGGCGCGGATTCCACCCTCGCCCCTGTACGGCACCAGATCCTGCTCGTCCTGGTGTTCGAGAGACACTCTGGCGCGGGCAATCACCTGCCCCTGCTTATCCATCGCTTCCGCCACGCACACGGTTCCGTCGGGTGATTGGACCCATTCGCAACGGCTGGCCATCACCAGGATCGGCCTCGCGACTGTTCGTAGTTTGTACCGGCCTCCGGTCCCGTCGACACCCACGTAGCTGACGTATCGCTCGGGATAGCCTACTGCCGAGAATTCGACCTCGATGATTTCCGCGATCAAACGTACAGAATGGACTTGCTCGATGTATGGCTGGTTCTCCGGCGACAAGGCGACTTCCTTGACCATGGTCGCCAGGTCTTCGGGCGAGTGGTGGTTGCGTTGCAGCTTTCTCCTAAGCGCTTCCTCACACCGTTGCGTCAAACCGACAACGGCACGACGCGAGTCCAACTCTGCGTTTCCCGTTGTTGCGACCGAGCTTATGGAACACTTCGTGGTGCCCCCTACTTCCAATGGGAAGCCGGGTAGAATCATTTTCAACCTCCGTTCCGGTCGCCGCGTTGGGAAGCTGAGCTACCTGTGAGCGGAACGACCTTTCACGACAATCTATACGAGTGGACGACTCATTGTGATTCTAGCAGGGACGACGTTCCAAGTCGCTCCCTAAACCAGCGGTGATGCAGCACACGGACGGGGGACTTAGGGATCGACTAGGAGGGTGTTCTTGGATTGCTGTCACGCGCCAACCGGCCAGGCCGCACGGGTCAACCACCGGAGCGTAATAGCAGTTCCAAAGCACCCTTTAAGGACTGAGGATAAGGAACTGGGCAAGGCCATTCCGTACGGGATTTACGATACGATCCGCAACGGAGACCGGGGGAACTCCCATGCCCCACGGTAGCGTGGAGTGCCTACACCCGGAGGGGGTCATAACCGCCGGCAGGACCGAAACACGCCGCTGCCTGCCGCGGATCGCTTGTCCGTGCGGCCGATACTCGTTACAATTGAGGTTGGCAAGGCTATCGAGGAAATTCGAGCGGGCCATGGGCAAACTCGATGACGTGTTTGAAGGAACCCCCCAAAATGGCGAAACAGAACAGAGATGGCTTTACGCTCGTCGAGTTGCTCGTGGTGATTACCATTATCGGCATCTTGATCGGCCTCTTGCTGCCGGCGGTCAACTCGATGGTGGAAAAGGGTCGCAGGACCCAATGCTCTAGCAACCTGCACAACATTGCCCTAGCCGTGAAGGCGCACGCGGCCCAGCATGACGGCCAGTATCCTACCGGCGGTTGGGGGCAAGGTTACGCGGGATCGAGTTGGGCCGGTGATCCCGACCGGGGATTCGGCAGGCGACAGCCGGGCGGTTGGTGCTACAACATTCTCCCCTACATGGGCGAAACGAGCCTTCACACCCTGGGAGAGGGTGAGAACGAAACCAAAGCCGCGAGCGAGCACGCCCGAGCCGCAGAGGTTTCGCTGAAGGCCTATATCTGTCCGACGCGCCGCGGGGCGAGACCCTGTCCGTACACCCGTAGCGGCGGGTACAAGAACGCCTCGGTCGCCAACGGCAGTCCGGTCGGCAAGGTCGACTACGCGATGTGCGCCGGAATCCGATATCCGGGCACTTCTGCCTTGTACGAACCGAGCGATCTATCCGACGCCAACGACACGGACAAGTGGAGCACGTTGCACAGGGATAGTCGCAGCGGCGTCTCCTACTACCGCAGCGAGATCAAAGATAGCCATATCAGCGACGGCGAGAGCAACCAGTACATGGTCGGTGAGAAGTACGTCAACCCGGCCCATTACGAAACCGGCAGGGCCAACTCCGATAACGAGAGCTGGAACACGGGCTTCTCGTACGACATCTATAAATGGGTCCAGGCGGCGCCGACGCAAGACAAGATGAACGAATCGCACAATTCCCGCTTCGGCGGACCCCATCCGGCCGGATGGCAGGTGGCCTTCTGCGACGGATCGGTCCGTTTGATCTCCTGGAACATCTCGTCCGGCGCGCCGGACTACGTTCACCAGCGCCTCGGTCAGCGCAACGACGGCGAACCGGTCGACGGAAACGCCTTCTAGACCTGGAACAGGCTCTGGTTAGCGGCCACTTCCTTGTCGAGATCGGCGGACAGGATCAACATGTCTTCCTTGCTCAGCGACAAAGCCGCCATGGCGGGCTTGGAAAACCGGACCAATTGCATCCCCACCGACGTAATGCCCTTGAGCGAGCAGATCAAGTTGGCCACTTCCACACACCGCACCAGTTCCGAATCGTCGCCCCGGTAGTGGGCCGACATGTGGTGATGCCGGATGGCCGTCGTCACGGTCTTGGGGAAATTCCAGAACTCGGCCATTTTCTCACCCAGCATCGTGTGGTCGAAACCGAGCAGATCCCGTTCGACCTGCGCCAGAGTGCGGCGATCGTCCAGCGACCCGATGACCGCAAGGAAATGGTCGTGGACGTGCTGGTCTTCGAGAATAATGCCGATGTCGTGCAGCAGCCCGGCCAGGAAGAAATCCTCGAAGTTGTTCAGCCGTAGCCGCAGAGCAATCAGCCGGGAACAGATGCCGACCGAAACCAAATGACGCCACAAGTCGATGCGGCGGTAGGTGCCGATCGTCTCGTCCACGGAAAACAACTCGCTGACGCTGGCCGTGATCGCCAGATTGCGGATCTGTTTCGTACCCAGGTAGGCAATCGCCTGCTGGAGATTGGTGATTTTCGTTCGCGTAGCGTAGGCCGACGAGTTGACGCACTGCAAAACACGCGCACTCAGCGCCGCGTCGCCCTCCATCACCTTTTTCAACTCAGCCGCTCCGGACTCCGGGTCGTTGGCCACTTCCATCACGCGCAACGCGACCTGCGGCAGGGTCGAAACCCCCTCGATTCCCTCGATCACGCGGTTAAGCGACAGCTTGGGAAGGTGGCGTACGGACAGCAATTCCGACATCGTATTTTGCTCCTTACAATGCTCCTTACAGAAATCTAGGTTACCGCGGCGGGCCATGGGACATCCAACCAAAGAGAATCCGCCCCCTCCGATCGCTCCAGAAGCCACCCTATCCGCCAAATCTGCCGATCAAGCCGACCGTAACAGATGCACCGGCAAGGGCGCTACCCACTATCCACCCCCCCGAACGCAGTCGGGGGGCGTTTGGATCGCTCTGCCCAACTGCCCACTGCCCACTGCCC
>JABMRB010000121.1 GCA_013202865.1 Candidatus Nealsoniibacteriota bacterium
AGCTCAAAGCTCATAGCTCATAGCTCAAGACACCATGCCCAAGATACTCATCACCTCGACCTCCTTCGGCAAAAAGTACAAGCCACCGCTGGAAGAACTCCGGTCGAAGGGCTACGAACTGAAGCTCAACGATCTGGGCCGGCCCATGCAGCCGGACGAACTGATCGAGCGGCTTGCCGATTGCGAGGGCTGTATCGCCGGATTGGACCACTACACCGCCGACGTGCTACAGGCGTGTGGGATCGGGGCATCCGGGCGGCTGAGGATCATCGCCCGCTACGGTGCCGGCATCGATCGCGTCGATCTGGCCGCGGCCGCCGAGACGGGAGTCACCGTGACCAACACGCCGACGGCCAACAGCGACTCGGTAGCCGATCTGGCCGTCGGGCTGATGCTGGCCGTTGCCCGAAGGATCCCCATGGCCCACCGGTCCGTCTGCGCGGGTGAGTGGAAGAATATGTACGGCGTGTCGCTTGCCCGAAAGACCGTCGGACTGATCGGTTTCGGGCGGATCGGCCGCCGCGTGGCCGAACGGGTGCGCGGGTTCCGCTGCGACGTGCTCGTCTACGATCCGTTTGTCGAACCGGAAGCGGTCGAGCAGATCGGCGCCCGGGCGGTGTCGCTCGACGAGCTTCTCGCCTCGGCCGACTTCATCTCGTTGCACCTGCCGGCCAGCGACGAGACGGCCCGGTTCCTGAACGCCGAGCGGTTCGCTCGAATGAACCCGTCCGCGATCCTGGTGAACACGTCACGGGGAGAAGTGATCGACCAGCCGGCCCTGATCAACGCGCTTCGCACGGGCCAGATTCGCGGTGCGGGTCTCGACGCCCACGCCGAGGAGCCGCCGGACGTGAAAGCCTACGAAGGCCTCGATAACGTCGTCCTCACGCCGCATATTGGCGCGTATACTGAAGACGCGCTGATCAACATGGCCACCGGTTCGGTAGAGAACCTGTGTGCCTTCTTCGAAGATCGCGAGCCGCCCAACGTGGTCGCCTGAACGGCCGCTCGCGGTTTCGCACCGACGCTCCCAATAGCGAATTCAGCGGTCCGGTCATGCAGAATCTCAGGGTTGCGCGGCCGAAAGACCGCCTCCCGGGTTGCGGCCGGCTTGCTTTGCCGTCGACGCATGCTAAGTATCAGTGGGGCAGTGTCTAATCTCGTCTGCTGAGGAGGAACTCGACCGTGCCGACGACGACCTGGAACACCGACCCGGCATCGACGTTGCACGACCACGGGGCGAACCGGCCCAAACGCTCCCTGGCGAGGAAGTGGATTCTCATCGCCATCGCGGCAGTCTTGCTCCTTCCTATCGCCGGCCTCGGCATAAAGTGCCTTTCAACCGCCGAAGTCGTAGAAAAGGGCGAGCTATTGCCCTACGTCCAGGGGTATAGCATCTACAAAGTGCGGGTCCTCGATCGGTACGAGTTCTTCGTAGAGCCGGACTACCGGCCGAGCGGCGATCTGTTCAACGCGTACGTGCTTGTCGGAATCGCGTTCATATCGCTCACGTTCGCCGTGGTTATGAAGGCCCTTTCGATCGCTCCCACCGGCAAGACGATCCGGTTCTTCTGGTGTATGTTCTTCGGTGCCAGCTTCGTGGCCGCGGACGAGATACTGGGGATCCACGAAACGCTCGGGCATAACATGCAGTTCCTGACGACGATCGTACCCATCGCCCACCGTCCGGACGACGCGATCATCCTCTTCTACTGCATCCCGGCCCTTGCGTTCGTTTGCTACTTCTTCAAGACGCTCGTAGTCTCACGATCCGCCGTCTTGTTCTTCATCGTCGCGTTGGTGATGTTCGCAATCGCCGCCGTATCCGACGGCCTGACGCTACCCATCGAAGAGTTCTGCGAGGTCATCTCGTCAATCTGCCTCATCTCAGGCGTCATGAGTCTAGGACTGCATCACATCAAGGCCCACTCATCGATCCCCGCGTAAACGCATTCGGCCCCGGGTGAACGTATTTAGCCCCGGGTGAATACACCCGGGGCCGCCGCACATCCCCACCGTGTATTCACGGCGGGCTAAATATGCGCCGACGCCGCAATATCTCCTCGAACGCCCCCCCACCAACACCTCTAGTACCGCGTCGCAACCTCTGGTACGATATGAGGTTAGCCGGCCGTCGCGGCTGGGTATCAATTCGGCCAACTTGTGCAAAAGGAGCCACCGGATGTCCTTGTTCAAGAGAGTTGTTCGCCCGGCAATTGTCGCCCCGGCATGGTGCGTTGCGACTGTTCTGACCATGGCGATCGCGTCCGATCTCGCAACGGCCGACGACACGCCGACCGATCCGCTCCGCCAAGACTGGCTGCATCAGGCCGACGGCCAACCGACCTCGTGGCGAATTCGTCGCGAGATTACCTGGACACGGGAAGTGGCCAATCGTCTCACCGCGACGGGAAATGGCCCGGACCTCTCGGCCGAACTCAAGGAACTCGATGCCTTGGAGCGTCGCTTGCCCGGTTCCGATCCGGCACGGCCGAAGCCGAAGACTACGCCGACGCAATTGCTGCCGCGAGGGCTCGTGGCACGTTGGGCGTTCGACCAAACGGAGAACGGCCAGATACTCGATGCCTCGGGTAGCGATGCCCGGGCGACCATCCGCGGAGCGTCCGAAGTGGCTCAAGGCGTCGGTGGTGATTCGCTCCGGCTCGGCGGCGGCGGCCATGTAGAAACATCGCTAACGGCGGCGTCGGTTGCCGAGAAGAGCTACACGGTCGCGGCCTGGGTCCGCACCACGGCCGGCGTTGTCGACGTGCTCGGAAGCGGCGTCGGAAGCGGCAACCTCCTGATCGTCATCAACCAGGGCCCCGTGCGGGCACATCACTATACCGATAGCGACGGCAACGTACTCGACGGCAAAGCCCGGGTCAACGACGGCCGCTGGCACCATCTGGCCCAGGTTGTCGACGACAAGACGATCTCGATCTACGTCGACGGGAAGCTCGACGTTTCGGCACCTTTGCGCGGAACGAAGACGGGCTCGGCCGCGCCGCTCTGCCTCGGCACGCGATCCCCCGGTAGTGCCACCTACCGATACCAGGGATGTCTCGACGAAGTCTGCATGTTCGACCGGGCACTGACCGCCGACGAGATGCAAACGATCCATGCGCTGGGAAAGAAGCTGATCGGCGCCGACGCGGCCGATAAGGACGACGTCGATCTCTATCTGGCCGTCCGTCGGGTGAAACGCCGGATCATGATGAAGGATCCGCTGTTGGACTTTTCGAAGGTCGTGCTGGTCGACGTTCCTTGCTACGACGCGCTGAATCACGAGTCGATGCACCGCGTGTTTCCGCAAGCACAGAACAACGTCGGCCGGCTGCTAACGCTCGAAGGGCTGCATCCCGAAGGCAAAGTGACGGACCTGACCGGCCAGACCGGCATGTTCTGGCGGCCCGACGTTTCGTTCGACGGCAAGAAGGTCCTCTTCTGCATGCGGCCCGAGGGCGAACGTACGTTCCATCTCTACGAGAAGGACCTTGACGTTACTCCCAGTAACAACAGCCAGATTCGCCAGATCACCAACGCGAAGTACGACGATCTCGATCCGATCTACATGCCCGACGGTCATATTTCGTTCCTCTCGAACCGCGGCAACAGCTACGCCCGATGTGCCGTGGCCCACCCGAGCTACGTGGTTTCTCGTTGCGACGCCGACGGCAAGAACCTCTATATTCTCAGCATGGGCACCGAGCCGGAATACACGCCCACCCTGTTGCCCGACGGACGTGTGATGTATACGCGCTGGGAGTATACCGACAAGGAACTCTTCCGCATCCAAAGCCTTTGGACGATGAACCCCGATGGCACCAACGTGGCGACCTTGTGGGGCAACCAGAGCTACTGGCCCGATATGCTCGTCGAGGCGCGGCCGATCCCCGGCAGCCGAAGGATCATCTTCTCCGGCCAGGGACATCACGACATTGTCCACGGCTCGATCGGAATGATCGACCCGACCGAGGGCTTCAACTATCCCGACGGGCTGACCCGAGTAACGACCGATCGACCGTGGGCCGAGGTCGGCAACGGGCCGGCCGACAAGGTGGAAAAGGAGGACTACCACGCCGCGGGCCGGTTCGACGGCTACCGTTGCCCGTATCCGTTGAGTGAGACGCTGTTCCTCGTCTCGGCCAAGCTGCCGCAGTCGGGCGACCCGGCGGGCGTCGGCTCGGCGAAGACCAACGGCGGCCGTTTCGCGCTCTACCTGATGGACGTTTGGGGTAATCGCGAACTGATCTACGCCGGACGGCACGACGTGCTCTACGCCATGCCCGTGCGGCCGCGACCCGTGCCGCGAGCGATTCAGGATCGCACGGCATGGCCCGGGCTGGCCGGGCAAGGTGAAGAAGCCGAGCCGGGGGTCCTCTACAGCAATGATGTTTTCGAGGGCCTGCCCGACGAACTCCGCGAGAAGGCGAAGTACGTCCGCGTGATTCATCAGGACTATACGACCTTCACGTTCGGCCTGAAGTGTCAGATGCCCGACCACAACGGCGTCAAAGGGCAACACGGCGACCAACACGCCGGTCCGCCGTTGACGATTGCCAGCAACGACGGGATCAAGCGGATCCTTGGCACGGTGCCGATCGAATCGGACGGATCGTTCGCCGTCGAAGTGCCGCCGTGCAAGGCGATCCACTTCCAACTCCTGGACGATCGGTACCGGGCCGTCCACATCATGCGCTCGTTCACCGGGGTTATGCCGGGTGAAAAACGCGGTTGTGTCGGCTGCCACGAATCGCAAGGCACCGCTCCGGCGACGACCCATTCGCTCGCACTGGCCGCCGGCCCCGTTCGGCCGACACCGCCGCCTTGGGGCTCGAAGTATCACCTCGGATATCGGCAGGACGTCCAGCCGATCCTCGACCGCCACTGCGCCAAGTGCCATCAGGGAGAAGGCAAAGGCCGCGAGAAACTCGATATGACGTTCCGCCCCAGCGCCGACGGCGGATCGTATACCGAACCCTACCTAACGCTGACGCTCGGCCCGAAGCGGCACATCAGTCGCTTTGCGGTAACGCTCAGCGGCGGTGGCGTCGCCGGGACGCTGCTGCCCATGGCCACGGGCTTCACGCCCGAGCACGACGTAACGCTCCCGCCGATGAGCGCGATGTCGTACAAGAGCAAGCTCGTAGCCAACGCGACCAGCGGCAAGCACCACGACGTCCGGGTCGATTCGCTAAGTGCGCGCAAGCTGATCGCCTGGGTCGATCTTCTCTGTCCCTACTGGAACGAGGACGACATCCGCTCGACGCCCGACCCCGACCCGACCGACCCCTACTTCGCCAACTCGGCCTATCCACCGCGAACACCGGGCGTAAAACCCTTCGCCGACTCGCCCTATCCGCCGCGGATGAAGAATGCGCCGATCGTCCATCGGGCCTATCGTCAAGATCACTTCTCGACGCAGCAGGATCGCTTGCGGGCAGTGACGGCGGTGCGGGAAGAGTAGCACGTGCAGCAAAACGACATCTACTCGATTCCCGGCTTTGCCGAACCCGCGAACTGCTTCACGCATCTTCTAGGGGCGGGCGTATTCGCGGTACTGACGGTGTTTCTTCTGTGGCGAGGACGCGGCAGTCGTGGACGAGTCGCTCTGCTGAGTGTGTTTGCGTTTTCGTGCATTCTCGTCTTGTCTATCAGCGGGGTGTACCATCTGCTCTCGGTTGGCGGTACTGCGCGCGAGGTCTTGCGTCGGCTGGACCACGCCGCCATCTTCACGCTCATCGCCGGCACATTCACGCCCGTCCATGGAATCCTCTTCACCGGCCGGCGACGCTGGATGCCGCTGCTGCTAATCTGGTCGGCGGCGATCACAGGGATCGTATTCAGTTCGATCTTCATCCACGAGATCCCTCAATGGTTCCGAAGCGCCGTCTATCTGGGATTGGGCTGGGCGGGCGTGTTTTCGGGCGTGATGATTTGGCGTCGCTACGGGTGGGCGTTCATCCGGCCGCTCGTGATTGGCGGCGTGGCCTATTCCATCGGCGCGATAGTCGACGGCGTAGGCTGGCCCACGCTCATCCCTCACGTGATCGGACCGCACGAGATATTTCACGTAGCGGTTCTAATCGGCGCCGCCGCCCATTGGCGATTCGTACTGCAATTCGCCGACGGCAAGCAGCCAGAGGCGGTGGATGATTCGTAGGACGGATTTTTAATCCGTCAATCTCCATTTCCAACACCCAATCGCGGGCGGCAGCGATGATTGTGCGCAGAAGAAGGAAGATGTTCAACCGTTGCAACTGCCGCAAGCCCGCATCGACGAGTTGCTGGCCGAAGCGGAAAAATGGTTCGAGGAAAGCCGCGTGCGGCCTTGAAACGAGGGCGGTAGGGACTGGGCCTGGAGTTCCGCTGGGTATTTCGAGTACGGCAAGCCGGCCGGCCGCTGCAGTGGATATTCTATAGACCTCTCGTTGCTCCGCAACACGGACACACTTGCCGAATGAGCGTTTTCAAGTGGCAAAGTGTGCTGCGGCAAAGTGTCCGTGCCACCCGCGTGCTTGGGAGCTCGTATGTTGAGCAGAATGTCCCCGGCCATTCCCGGAAGACTAAAGGTCCCCGTCCATGTGCCAGATCGGTAGGTAAGATCACCCAGGAAAGGATTGGAGGTGATGCGTTTCTTGAACAGCATCTTTCACCTCACCATAACTGGTGTTTGTTGCGCAGCCTCAAAGTGGGAATGGAGTGCGTTGCTGCCCAATAGCATTCCCACCCGATGACACTGATTCTAGCACGCGAGTTGTGGGGCTGCAACAGCTCACCAATCCTTCCCGCCCAAGAACCCCTCGTGAAAGAAGACCGGCTCGTAGCCCTGCTCGGTCACCCAGCGGATGGCCGTGTCCAGGCGTTGGGCGTGATCGGGGAGGTGATTGTTGTAGAACGGCCAGAAGTATTGCTCGTGCGTGAACAGGTCCATGATCTCGGCCGTGTTCGGGTCCTTGGCCAGCGGGGCCAGCGTCGCGACGGTCTGCTTCACTGGCGTCGAGTTGCAGACGATGTCGACGCGTGAGAAGACGATTCCGCTGTCGAAGTCCTTCAGGGCGTCGTGCCGCGAGAGATACTCGGATCGCTCGTCGTCGAGCAGGTAGTTGATGTCCCAGCGGTCGCCCTCGCGGCGGAAGTAGCCGCTGAGCACGCGGACGCCCCGCTCGTACAGCGGCTTCAGGGCCGTCGGCTGCACCATGCCCCAGTGGATTACCGTCGGCGGCGAGTAGGTCTTCTCTCCGGCAAAGCGGCGGATCTGCTCGGCTACCTTGTCCAGATCGGCGATCAGTCGCTCGGGCTTGGCGTTCTGGTACGGCCGGTCCGGGTCGTTGGCGTGGGCATGGAACGCCAGCTTCAACCAGCCGGCATTGTCTTGCCACTCGCCTCGGTAGCGGTCGGGGAACTGCGGTAGCCGGAAGTCGTCGCCAGTCGTGTAATAGATATTCAGCACGAACCGGGCGGCGTACTTCTTGTGGAGCTTTCGCAGAAGGTCGAGATAGAAACAGTCGAACAGCGAGGCGTACTTCTTCTGCGCGATGTCTCGCAGGAAGAAACTATTGTCGTCGATCGAGAACCGATACCGCGGCCGGCTGTAGCGATCCCAGACGACACGGACGCGGTCCGTGCGGCGACCGCGCCCGCCGGTGACCCGGGCCACAATGTCCGTCTCCTTTTCGGTCAGCGTGAGCTGCGCCTCGAACCGGTTGCCGGTTTGCGTTGCCGGTTTGCCGTTGACCGTCACGCGATCTTCCGCCGGGGCCCGGCCGCGGACGCGGATTTGTAGCCCGCCGTCGACCGCCTTGCCGTGCCGCCGGTTGAGCACGGCCCCGTGAAACGGCTCTTCGATGATTTTCGGTCCGGGCTCACCGGCGGAGGCGGCTGCCGATCGAGCGAGCACGGTCCCTGCGGTTGCCGCGGCCGTGGTTTGCAGAAAGCCGCGGCGTGTGGTTTGTGTCTTAGCCATGGTTACGCTCCGATTCAAAACTTCCCATCGCGAACTTGAAAATGCGTCGGCTTGCCCAGGGTTTCTCCGCCGCGGGAGAGCCAGTCGGCAATCCGGCGGACCATTTGGTCGAGTGTAACGCGCGGCCGGCCGAGCAACTCGCTGCCGAGTTGACCGTTGCTCAAGAGGGCGTCGGGCGCTTCGGTGCCGCTGAACTCGACCGGCTTGCCGAACAACTCGCCGAACTGCTCGGCCACGCGGCGGACGCTCAGCGTTTCGAGTCCGGCGATGTTGATTACGCGCGGCGGTACGGCCGTGTGGTCCAGCGCCCGGAGGACCATCGCATTGGCGTCGCCCTGCCAGATGGCGTTGAAATGGCCCATCGTGAGGTCGATCGGTTCGCCGGCCGCCACGCGCTGGCCCAGATCGACCAGCGTGCCGTAGCGAAGCTCGTTGGCGTAGTTCAGCCGGATCAGCGCGACGGGGATCTCCCGCGCCGCGCTGAAGTAGGAAAAGATTCGCTCGCGGCCGAGGCAGCTCATGCCGTACTCGCCATCCGGCTGCGGCGGATCGGTCTCCAGCGAGCCGCCCCGGTCGACCGGCGTCATGGCGTAGACGTTACCGGTCGAGAAGGCGACGATCCGGGCGGCGTGGAATTTCTCGCAGACCATGCCCGGCAGGTAGGCGTTCATGGCCCAGGTGGTCGCCTCGCGGCCGGTGGTACCGAACTTCATCGCGGCCATGTAGACAACGTTGGGCACCTCGGGCAAGGCGTCGAGCCGCGACCGGTCGAGCAGATCGCAACGGATCGTCTCGATTCCATGCGTCTCGAGGCGCTGTTGCACGGCGGGTGAAGAGAACCGCGAGACGCCGATCACCCGTCGCCGCACGCCAGCCTGTTGCGACGCCCGCCGCGCCATCCGCGCCAGTGTAGGCCCCATCTTGCCGCCGACGCCCAAGAAGACCACGTCGCCTTCGAGCCGAGCCATCGTCTCGACGACGCCGTCGGTCGGCTCGCTGAGCAGGTCTTCGAGTTGTTCGACGTCGTCGACGCGGTCGGTCATGGCAGGGCCGAGGGTTGGGGTGGAACTAGAGCACGCGAAACGCAGCGGGGCCGGCGGCGGTGGTGAAGCAGGATGATTGGGCGGCGTGGTGGGGGAACTCGCAACGATAGGCTTCGTGCCAGGCGGTCGCAAACGCCGCGACCCGGGACCGATCGACCAGTGCCCAGACGCTGCCGCCGAAACCGGCGCCGAACGCCGAGGCGGCCGCGGCGCCGTGTTCTCGGGCCAATGCGGCCAGACGGATCGTTTCGGGGACCTGATTGCCCAGCAGACGCTCGGCCCCCTGCTGCGAGCGGTCGACCAGCCGGCCGAACTCTTGCAGGTCGCCATCTGCCAACGCGTCGCCGGCCGTGGGGATGATCCGCTGGTTCTCGAGGATGAAATGCTCCAGACGCGCCGACAGTGCGGCCGCATCGGGCCCTGCGCTTTCGCCGATAATCTTCTCTAGTCGCCCAGCGGCATCGGGCGAGTGTGCCAACGCGGCTGCCAGATGCGGGGCGTCGTCGCCGGTTGCCTTGCGCCACAGTTCCGCAATCGTACGGGCCGATTGCGACGCGGCGTTGTACATCTGCATGGCCGCCCCGGTCTTCTCGGCGACCACGCCGCTGGTGGCGACGGCGAACGTATAGTCGGGCGGTACCGCAACGGCCCGCTGCAATCTCACCGGGCAATAGGCACATTGCAGCACGTGGCCGAGCCGCGCATTGAGGATCGCCGTGTGGTCTTCGCTGCCGCCGAACGTGCCGACGCCCCGATCTCCGCGGAGCGACCCGAAGTCCTGCCCGTTTTCCACGCATCCGAGATAGCCGGCTAGCGTCATCCGGTCGTCGAACAACTCGGTGCAATCGTCCGGCGGTTGCAAATCGTTGGCTTCCGCCAAGGCAAAGAACATGGCGACGATCATCGCGCTGGAACTGCTCATGCCCGCGGCCGGGGGCAGGTCGCTGGCAAAGCAAACGTCGACCCCTCGGTCAGCCGCGGGGAAGTTCCGCGCGATCCGCCGGGCGGCGGTCATCGGGTAGTTCGACCAGTGGCCGGCGCGAGGTGCCAGTTCCGGATTGATTGAGAACGTGGCCGTCTCGCCGCTCAGCGCGTCGGTGACCGTCATCTGGCGATCCTCCCGCGGCCGCGCGACCAGGCAGAATCCCCGCTCGGCCGCCGCCACCATGCTGCTGCCGCCGGCGTAGTCGGTGTGCTTTCCCAGCACTTCGATGCGTCCGGGGACGAAGAATGCGGCGATCGGGTCGTCGCGTGTGTGTTCGGTGGCTGCAAGTATCGCGGCCGCTGCCTTCTGGAAGAGATCAGCTTTCTGCCCGGCCGCGGGCTCGGTGAGGCCCTGTTGCACGAGCTGAAGTGCCAGTTTGTGCCGATCGTCGAGGAGTAGCCCGGGGGAGTTCACAGCACGACCTCCGTTCCGGCGAGTCGGGCGGCGACCGCGGCGACGTCTTGCCGGCTCGATAAATCGAGCACGGCCTCGTGGATGGTGACGACGTGGAATCGCTCGCCCAGGTTGTCGACGGCGTATTGCACGGCGGCGGGGATTTCGTATTCGCCGCGCTGCGACGGCCCGATCGACCGGCACGCCTCGAAAATGGCCGGGCCGAACAGCCAGCAATTCAAGCTCAGCCGGATCGGCCGCGGCAGCGACGCCCAGGTGTCGGCGTCGGGTTTCTCGATGATCTCTTGCAAGAATCCCTCGTGATCGATCCGGCCGACGGCAAAGGCCCTCAAACGCTGCTCGGGGATGTTGCCGCCGGTCGCCACACTCGCGTGATCGAACAGAGCCGTGGCCGGGGCCTCTTGCTGCCGCAATTGGCGCAGCGCGGCGACCGGATAGTACGTGTCGGAATTGAGCACGACCAGCGGATCACCCGCGGCAAACGCCTCGGTAGCGGCGACCGCATCGGCCGTCCCTTTGGGCTCTTGCTGCACGGCGAACTCGATCTGAATTCGCCTGGTTTTCATCGGTTCGTAGTATTCGCGCAAGGCGCTGCGACCCGGCCCGACAACCAGGCACACGCGGCGAAAACCGGCCTCAGCCGCCGCATGGAGCACGTAGTCGAGAAACGGCCGGTCGATGGGGATCAGGGCCTTCACACCCGTCTCGGCCACCGCCGCCTGCCGATCGTCGAGCGTGGCAGCCTCGTCGCAACGTCGCATTCGCGTGCCCAGTCCCCGGGCGAGTACGGCCAGTTTGTCGGTTTGAGGTGGTTTCATAAAAGGACACGGTGCTGCGGCTGGCCCCGTCGAATGCAGCCTGCGGCTCACAGCGCCCGACCGGGACGTCGAACCGGGCGGCACTCGTCATCGAAGCAGTCCTTGCTAGTGCCGGGAAAGGCGTCGATGAGCCTCTTTCGCATGTTTTGATCGTCCGCGAAGACGGTCATCCAAACCGACCAGAAGCCCCGGCCTGTGGCCGTGTTTACGATCCACTTACGGAGAGTCTCGGTGCCTTGGGCAGCAAGATCTTGGCGGGCATCAATTGCCATCGTCCAGACTTCATCACGGTTCTTCCATCGTCGATCGGCTACCGCGGGATCGTTGGCCGGGGTACGGTCAAGGCCCACCAAGTCGATGGTGCTCTGTGCCAACTCCCGTTCATCGTCGGTCAAATCGGAGTTGACCTCGATCAGCCCACCTTCGGTGTACACGAAGGCACGGAATGTGTTGTCTTTGTCGGGCCAGAAGTACTCGTCCAGGACCACATCCTTGTCCCCTTTCGTCGAGTTGCAATTCGTGCAAGCCAACAGGAAATTGTCCCACCGTAGTTCTAGATCGGGGTTCGGCTTCTTCGGCCTGACGTGTTCGACAGCCAGAGATGCCGGCAGCCGAGTGCCGCAGTAGGAGCAATACTGTCCTAATCGATCGATCAGGTCCTTGCGGGCGTGCCTATACTTCGAGAACCCTTTCGGTTCGTCGCTTCCGTCACGGGGCGTTGCCCTTCGGTCAATCGGTCGCACGGTCACTCCCCGGCCACGCCGGCGGCGGCTCTCTTCATGTTTAAGAAGGCCACGAAGGCAGGATCGTCGCTGAACGGCTCAGCCAGTTCGTCAAGCTTCGTCTTGAGCTGTGCAACTTCGGCCTCGCTCGCTTTCTTTTCTCCTTGAAGAACGCCATAGTACTGCTTGGCCGCTTCGATCATGTCGGCGTGACGCTTGCTTCGTTGCACATCCTTGACGCCCTGGATTTCTTCGGTGATTTCCTCCACGCTCCGTCCCACGCTGTCGACGGCCTGCTCGTTGTCCAGGTTATGAAGCCGCACTTTCTCGCTGTCCCGCAACGACTGGATAATGAACGGAGAATGCGTTGTGGCGAAGAACTGGATCTTAGGAAACGCACTCATCAGGTCTTCGACCACTCGACGTTGCCACTTGGGGTGCAGGTGCAGGTCGAGTTCATCGATCAGAACGACCCCCGGCGTTTCCAAGGCGGCCCGCTCGCCCAGATGTGGATTGAGGGTTGCCGCCCTGATCGCAATGTCGGCAATCATAGCCACCATGCTGTGATAGCCGTCGCTGAGTAGATGAAGCGGCAAGTCCTCGTTTCCGACCGTCACCATCAACTGATCCCGTTGCACACCAAAGCGAACTCTCGTCGCGTTGTCCACACACGTCAAGACTGCGGCACGGACGGCTTCAAGGGCCGCGATCGACCGCTCCTCTTGGATAGCGGCCATCTCTTGTGTCTTGAACCAGGCCAGCACGCGTTTCTCGTCGGATGCGGGGTTCAATCCGTCCTGATAACCGCGCCATCGAGACCCCGGCTTCTCCGTCGCCAAGCGACGCTTGCCGACTCCCGTCCGTCGCTTCTGATTCCACAACCGTCCCGTTCCGTAGTAGGAGACGACCGGAAGCGTAACCGACTCGCCGTTCATGACCTGATCGGACATTTCTGTCGCGATGCGACGGATCTCTGAGGTCGTTTGCCGGGTGGTTCGGCTTTTCGCACTATTGAGCCGGCGCTCCCAAGTTGCCTTCCGGTCGGCGACCTCGCCTTCGCAGGTCACCACAACCGGGTACTGCTGTTCCAGCGTGGGGGTCTCCCCAAGCGCATGCCACGAAACGCGGACGTCGTCCTGCTTGAAGACCCTCGACTTCGCGGGAAGCCACAAGAGAAGAGATCCCACGGCGATTGCCAGGGCGTCGAGAATCGCGGTCTTTCCCGTTCCGTTGTTGCCAATAAAGAGATTGAATTGTTCCGCCATTTTGAATAGCTGCGAGTCGAAACAGCGGAAGTTTCTCGCACTGATCCAATCGAGTCTCATGACCAACTCGCACGGTTAGGTAAGAGGGGCAGAACTTAAACGCTCGCCCCAGGTCTTCGGGGTAACCATCCATCGTGGCTTAACACATATTACGGCAGGATACCACACACGCCAGGGTTGTGGTAGCCCGAAATCGGGCTTGCATCGGCATGTGAGCGGCTCGTCGTGGGGCTTGCCTCGGAGGCTGACACGCGGATACAATCACGGTTCCACGATCAACGAAAGGTGAACCTGCGATGACCGCTCCGTCCAGCAGAGAACGTGTGCTTGCAGCGATCAACCACGAGCCGGTCGATCGTGTGCCGGTGATGTACCGCGCGTTGCCGGAGACCGACGTGAGGTTATGCGAGCATTTCGGCATCGGACCGGTCGACGAGCATTGGGGTGAATTGGTTGAGCGGCTCGGTGCCGACCTCTTCTCGGGCGGATCGTCGATGGGGCGGTACACGCGGATCTCGCCCGCCTACGCCGGGCCGGCCGACGCCTCGCAAAGCCTGTTTCACCTCGAATACGTCTGGGGGCTGTTCCCTAAGCAGATCTCGGCGGCAACGCACACCTACGTCGACTGGGTCGATCATCCGATGGCCCAGTTCACTTCGGTCAAGCAGGTCGAGCAGTATCCGACGCCCTCGCTGGACGATTTCGATTTCTCTACGATGACGGTCGACGAGAGTACGGCCGGAAAAGCACTATCGAGCACGGGCCGCTTGAACCACGTCTTCATGATCGCCGCCCGGCTTCGCGGCATGGATCGGCTGCTGATGGATATGGCGGCCGAGCCGGCGATGGCCGAGGCGATCATCGATAAGGTGGGCCGGTTTGCCGTCGAGTTCAATCGCCGGTCGCTCGAGCAGATCGGCTCGCAGTTGGATCTCTACGTACACTGGGACGACATCGCCATGCAGGACGGCATGATGATGGGACCGGCGCCGTGGAATCGGTACCTGAAGAAGTGGTCCGCGGCGCTCTACGCCGACGCGAAGCAGCACGGCCTGAAGGTGTTCTACCATTGCTGCGGCAGCTTCCATCCGATCATTCCGACGCTGATCGACATCGGCGTCGACATTCTCGATCCCGTGCAGACGTCGGCCCGCGAGATGGACCTGCGAACGCTCAAGCAGCGATACGGCAAGAACGTCTGCTGGCACGGCGGCATCGACGTGCAGCGGCTGCTGCCCCATGGCACCGTCGAGGCCGTGCGCGAGGCGGTCCGCGAAGCCAAGGAGATCTTCGGCCGCGACGGCGGCATCGTGTTGGGCCCGTCGCACGAGATCACGCCCGACACGCCGATTGAGAACATTCTGGCGGTGTATGATCGGTAACGGCATATAGGTTGATTCCCAGATGGTCGACAATCCATACGAACCGCCACGGGAGAGCTCACCGCGCGGGCCTGCACCACAGGCAGAGCCGTCGTGCCGTGTTGTGAGCCTCCGCCGCGGAATTCTAAGACATTTTCTTGTGGCCTTCCTTGTCGGGCCGTACCTGATCGGCGTGGTGATAACGCTGTCGGATGGAAGCGTGTTTCAGCGGGAATATGCGGTGCTCATAGTCGTTCTTGGTCCGATCTTCCTGCTACTATTCGCGCTACCTTTCACGGTCCCTTTCACGCTACTCACATTGCCGCTGGCGATAATGATTTGGAAGATCGAAGATCAACGGACCCGGTTCTTCGCGTTTCTCGCGAGTGGAGCGGCTGCCGGAGGATTGATTGGTGTGTGGGGAACACAGAGCCCGGACTTCGACGCTCGTCTGTTTGTTCCTGGTACAATCCTGGCGGGCTTGATCTGTGGATACTTGGAGACGCGCGTGGCACTGCGGTGAACGTGTGTTCGGAAAGAAGAGGACGGAGGTCGGGGCTCCTGGTACAATGATAGGCGAAACAAAGGGGGACAGGCTACTTTGTTCTGTTAAAGTAGCCTGTCCCCCTTTAATTTCCCACATGATCGACGTGGCACACTGGGGCATGGGTACCGAGCGGACCGGGCCGGTGGAGATCGTCGGCACGGGCAAGTTCCCGCCGCGGGCAGAGCTCTGGAACACGGCCACTGAGTACCATATCGAATGCAAGTATGCAGGCGGGGTGAAACTGATCATCGCCAGCGGTGGCGGGGGCGTGAAGTTCGAGGGGACCGAGGGTTCGGCACACCATGGCGGCGGGACGAAACCGGAGGGAATCGCCGATAGCCGGATCGGGCCCGACGAGATCCACCTCTACGAAAGCTTGAGTCAGCACGTGAACTTCATCGACTGCGTGCTCAGTCGCAAAGAGACATCCGCGCCGGTCGACGTGGCCCATCATTCGATCATGCCAGCGCACCTGGGCAACATCGCGATGATGCTCGGCCGGGTGTTGCGCTGGGACCCCGACAAAGAACGATTCCCCGACGATCCCGAGGCCAACCGGATGCTCGGCCGGGCGTACCGCGAGCCGTGGCGGGCGTAATGTAGTCATCACGCTCCGCGTGA
>JABMRB010001184.1 GCA_013202865.1 Candidatus Nealsoniibacteriota bacterium
CCGGGCGATCTTCCGCGAAGGCTTGCGGAACATCGCCGCGGGGAGCAACCCCGCAGCGATCCGCCGCGGTATTGAGAGGGCCGTCGACGCGGCCGTCGAGCATCTCTACTCGATGGCTAAGGCCGTCACCAAGAAGGACGAAATCGCACACGTCGGCTCGATCAGCGCCAATAACGACGAGGCGATCGGCAATCTGCTGGCCGAGGCGATGGACGTCGTCGGCAACGACGGCGTGATCACCGTCGAGGAAGGCAAGACCGCCGAGACGACCTACGACGTGGTCGAGGGTATGCAGTTCGACAAGGGCTATCTCTCGCCCTACTTCATCAGCCGCATGCCGGAAATGGACTGCGTGCTCGAGGACGCCTACATCCTGATCCACGAAAAGAAGGTCGGCAACCTCCGTGAGTTGGTGCCGATTCTGGAGAAGGTCAGCGCGACGGGCAAGCCGCTGTTGATTATTGCCGAGGACGTCGAGGGCGAAGCGCTCACGACCTTGGTGGTCAACAAGCTCCGCGGCGTCTTGAACATCTGTGCGGTCAAGGCCCCCGGTTTCGGCGATCGCCGCAAGGCCATGCTCGGCGACATCGCAATCCTCACCGCCGGCCAGACGATCAGCGAAGACCTCGGCCTGAAGCTCGAAAACCTCACGATCGAGCACCTCGGTCATGCCAAGCAGATCACCGTCGACAAGGACAAGACGATCATCGTCGAGGGCGCCGGCAAGAAGGCCGACATTAAGAGCCGCGTCGATCAACTCCATCGCCAGATCGAAGAGACCGACAGCGACTACGATCGCGAGAAGTATCAAGAGCGGCTGGCGAAGCTCAGCGGCGGCGTGGCCGTCATTTCGGTCGGTGCGAGCACCGAGGCCGAGATGAAGCAGACGAAGGCCCGCGTGGAAGACGCCCTGCACGCCACCCGTGCAGCCGCCGAAGAAGGCATCCTGCCCGGCGGCGGTGTCGCCTTGCTGCGTTGCAAAGAGGCGGTCGAGAAGGCCCGCAGCGCTGCCCGTGGCGACGAGAAAATCGGCGTCGACATCGTTGCCCGTTGTTTGAGTGCACCGATCCGGCAGATCGCCGACAACTGCGGCGTGGACGGCTCGGTGATCGCCGACGAAGTGGCCGACAAGCCGACCAACACCGGCTACGACGCCAACGTCGGCAAGTATACCGACATGTTCAAGGCGGGCATCATCGATCCGCTGAAGGTGGTGCGCACGGCCCTGGAAAACGCCGCCAGCATCGCCGGCCTGATGTTGACCACCGAGACGTTGGTAACCGACCTGGAGAAGGGCGACAAAGAGAAGCAGCAAGTCGAGGGAAGCGTCCGATAGGCACCGGCCGAATTGTTTCGACCGGCTCGCACCCGCGACTTGAGCCGACCAGCACCGGGCCACCTCCTTCGGGGGTGGCCCGTTTTTTTCGGTGCAGTTATGGGGTAGATTATAGTACTTCCAAACCACGCATTCCCGTCCCATGGCAACGATGCCCGAGAAACGCTGCTATTACGACGTCCTTGGGGTCGACCGTACGGCGACCGACGCGCAGATTTCCGAGTCGTATCGCCGCCTGGCGATGAAGTATCATCCCGACCGCAACCCGGGTGACGACGAGGCGGTGATCGCGTTTAAGGAAGCGGCCGAGGCCTTCGAGGTGCTCAGCCATGCCGAGAAGCGGTCGCGCTACGACCGATTCGGACACGCGGGCTTGCAGGGGGCCGGCGGCGGGGCGCCCCGCTTCCACGACGTGTCCGACATCTTCGACGCATTTGGCGACATGTTCGGCGATTTCTTCGGCGGCGGCGGTCGCGGCGGGCGACGCCGGGTGCGACGCGGTGCCGACGTCCGCTGCAACCTGACCCTCAACCTGCTGGAGGCGGCCAACGGCGTGGCCAAGGAGGTGCAGTTCGAACGGCACGAGAAGTGTGCGACCTGCCACGGCTCCGGGGCCAAGCCGGGGACGCATGCGGAGCAATGCCCCTATTGCGGCGGCCAGGGCCAGGTTATCCAATCGACGGGAATCTTCTCGATGCGGACGACCTGTCCCTCGTGTCACGGCACCGGCAAGGTCATCCGCGATCCGTGCCACGAGTGTCGCGGTGGCGGCTACATTCTCCGGCAGGTTACCCGAAAGATCGTAATTCCCGCCGGGGTCGACAATCAAACCCAGGTACGCATCGGCGGCGAAGGCGAGCCGAGTCCCGAGGGCGGGCCGCCGGGCGATTGTTACTGTATTATCTCGGTTACCGAACACTCGCTGTTCGAGCGCAACGGCCAGCACCTGGTTTGTCAGATCCCGATCAGCTATTCGCAGGCGGCCTTGGGGGCCAAGCTCGAGGTGCCGACGCTCGACGGGCCCGACGAGTTGAAGGTTCCCGCCGGCACTCAGAACGGCGAGGTGTTTCAACTCAAGGGCCGCGGTATGCCCGACCCGCGACATCGAGGCAAGGGCGACCTGCTGATCCAAGTCCACGTCGAGGTACCCAAGAAGCTCGACAACGAACACAAGCAACTGTTGCGGCGACTTGCCGAAATGGAGCAGCGCAACGTGACCCCCGAGCGGAAGAGCTTCTTCAAGAGACTCGGGGAGTATTTCCACGCCGAATAGGCGGCCGTGGAAACCTGGAGGAATCGAGCGTGACGAAGAAATCCAACCAAGACACCCAGGGCAACTCCGCGCCCAACGTCGACGATACAGCCGCCGAACGTTCGGCCGTCGACGACATCATGGCCGACGATCTGACGGCGGGTCTTGCCGACGATGCGGAACCGACCGAAGAAGTTGATCCGTTGGAGGTGGCGCGGGCCGAATTGCAGCAGGCCATCGACCGCGAGCTTCGCGGTCGGGCCGAGTTGGAGAACTATCGCAAACGCGCCGCCCGAGAGATGCAGGAACAACGCCGCTATGCCGACTTGCCGTTGATGCGCGACTTGCTTCCGGTGATGGATAACCTGTGCCGAGCGATCGAGGCAGCGGAGAAGACCCACGATACGGCCAGCCTGTTGGAAGGCGTCAAGATGGTGGTTCAGCAGTGCGCCGGTGTGCTCGAGAAACACCACTGCACGCGAATTGCAGCGCTCCACGAGCCGTTCGACCCGCACCTGCACGAAGCCGTCTCGCAGCAGTTGTCCGACGAGCACCCGGCCAACACTGTGCTGATTGAAACGCAGACCGGCTTCCAGTTGCACGACCGGGTGGTCCGCCCCAGTCAGGTTGTTGTTTCTGCCTTGCCTCCTAAAGATGAGTGCCCTGAAGACAAGTGCCCTGAAGACGAATAGACGTTGCGAAGGAGAGTATACGATGCCGACCTACGATTACGTGTGTGGCGCCTGCGAGCATGAGTTCGAGCTGTTCCAGTCGATCAAGGCAGGGCCTAAGCGAAAGTGCCCGGAATGTGGACGCCTGAAGTTGCGGCGTTTGATTGGTCCGGGAGCGGCGATCGTATTCAAGGGTTCCGGCTTCTACCAGACCGACTATCGCAGCGAATCGTACAAGAAGGCCGCAGCCGCCGAGAAGAAGGCCAGCACCTCCTCCAAGAAATCGGAAAAGACCAAACCCAAGAGCGACTCAACCAAGACAACCTGATTCGTCATTCTGCATTCATCATTCATCATTCATCATTCCCCCCATGTCTCCGGTCCGCTGTAGCGTCTGCGAGAAGTCGTTCGAGCCGAACGAAAGCCGTTCGCTGCCGTTTTGCAGCGAACGATGCCGGATGGTCGATTTGCACCATTGGCTCGATGAAGACTACGGTCTACCCGACGAGACCGAGCGAGCGCCGAGACCGCCGGATGAGGAGTGATGGGTGGGGAGTAGCCGGGGGGCAACGCCCCGCGGGCAGTGGGCAGTGGTTCTCACGGACAACTGCCCACGGTCTGGCGACCGTAGCTACCTAGCCCCCTGCAATACCGAGGTTGCACGAACGCCCCGGCGGCCTATAATACCGGAAACTGGGTAATCTTGGCTACAAATGCGGGGAGCTTCCTGCCATGTTCGACAATGAGAACGGCACACTAAGCAAAGCAACCTGGTCGCAACGGTGCCCCTGGCTGCTGATTTTTCGGACGTTTCGGCTCGCCGTCGATTTCAGGCTGTTGGTAATGGGGGCGACGGGCATCTTCCTGACGATGCTGGGATGGGCGATCCTGGCGACGATCTTTTTAGCCGATTCGAACGACCTTCAGGTTCAACTCGACATCGATCGCAACAATCTCGCCGAGGCCCAAGCCAACCTTGACGCCGTGAAAGGTGCCTCGGCCAAGGAGTTAGGGCAACTGAAGGCCCAACTGCAGGTTGCCCAGGCCGCCTACGAACGGACACAAAGCGATATCCAGATGAGCCAGTGGACCCGGCCGGCGAACGGCTGCCCCTGGCAGGCAATCGAGGGCGCCGTGGAGAACAGCCCCACCGTACCGAGCGTGCCTACGCCGGCCAAGACCGGCCGACTCGCCGCTACTCCCTGGCAGGCCGTCGATCCGTTCACCGGCGTTTGGGCTCAACTTAGCCGGCCGCTGTGGGCGGCGCTCGATTTCAAGCTAGGGGTTTCCGGCCTGGCATGCCTGACGCTTTGCGGATTGTGGTCTTTGGCCGTCTGGGCCTTCTTCGGAGCGGCCATCTCGCGGATCGCTGCCGTGCAACTGGCCTGCGACGAACGGGTCGGATGGATGCCCGCTTTGCGATTCGCCGGTGCCAAGTGGCGAAGCTTCTTCGCTGCGCCCGTGGTGCCGATGGTCGGCGTTGCCGTGCTCGCCCTGTTCATCTTCATCCCCGGGCTGCTGATGAACTTCAATGCGGGCGTGCTCGTGGTCGGGCTGTGTCTCTGGCCGCTGTTTCTGCTGGCGGGGCTACTCATGGCCGTGCTGCTGTTGGGGTTGATCTTAGGATGGCCCTTGATGTGGGGAACGATCAGCACCGAAGGGACCGACAGCTTCGATGCACTGAGCCGCAGCTACAACTACGTGTTCCAGCGACCGCTGCACTACCTGTTCTACGCGTTGTTGGCTGCCGTGTTTGGTGCGTTGGGTTGGGTGCTCGTGCAGAACTTTGCCGGCGGCGTGGTCGGCTTGACCTACCAAACCGCAGGTTGGGGTGCCGGGTCGAATGAGATCGCTGAATCGGAGGAGAAGGCTGAATCGGAGAAGGGTGACGAGCGGAGCGTGCCGCGGATCGACTCGATTGTCAACAGCCCCGACAATCTCGGCGGCGTCGGCACTGCCGGCGCGAGGATCATCCATTTTTGGGCCGGGTGCGTGAAGTTATTGGCCGTCGGATTCATCTACAGCTACTTTTGGACCGCCTCGACCGCCATCTACCTGCTATTGCGCCGCGACGTCGACGACACGGAATTGGACGACGTCTTTCTGGACGAGGACACCAGCGAAGCGACATTCGGACTACCCCCGCTGGTGACCGACACAGCCGGCGCCCCGGTCGTCGCCGACACACCGCCGCTACCCGAAGCCGATACTACGGAAGAAGACGAACCACAATCGTAACAGAGCGGTTATGACAGGATCCCCCGAATGCAATTCGGGGGCTTTTCCAAATCCAAGATTTCGCGACGCCCCAGTCCCCAAATCCCAAATCCCAAATCCCAAATCCCAAATCTGAAATCCCCCCCCCTCACACCGCCCCGGGGCCCCGGGCTCCGTCGTCGATTTGGACGGCTTCTTCGGAAGGCACTACGAAGATCTTTCCATCGCCGATCGCTCCGTCCGGTCCGCTCCGGGCTACGCGCATGATCGTGTCCACGGTTCGCTCGATAAAATCGTCGTTGACGGTCACTTCCAAGGCCACCTTGCGCAGGACCTTCGGCTCAGAATCGGTGTCGGGTGTTTCGGTCATCTGCCCTCGCTGGCGGCCGAATCCTTGCGCGTCGCAGACGGTCATCCGCGTCACATTGAGCTTCTCCAGTGCGTCTCGCACGGAGTCCAATTTCGTCGGTTGGATGACGGCAATAACCAGTTTCACGTCGGCCTCTCTGCGGGATCGGATCGACATACTTCCCAGAATACGTCATGATAGCAACTCGCGCCGGTGGAGGCAAACGACGCCGGCGCGAGATTCAGTTTGCCACGGAGGAATCGCAAAGTGATAAACCGGCATGCTTTCCAGCTTTTCCATATCCAGCCGCTGCTGATTGCCGTGGCTGGTGCTTTCTTGCTCGTTTCGCCCGTCGCCGCGCAGTTCGACGGGTCGCCACCCGGCGATTGGGGGCAAGGCGACTTCGGTGGCGGGCTGTTCGCGCCCGCCGGACAGGCGTCTGCAGTGGTGACCGTCATGGGCCAGTTTTCCAAGGCAACCGGCGAGAAGCCGGCCCGACTGTTCATCACTGCCAAGATGGCCCAGGGATGGCATATCTACTCGATCACCCAGAAGGAGGGGGGCCCGATCCGGACGACGATCAAGCTGGATCCGTCGCCCCGTTACGAGAAGACGGGCGAATTCCGTGCGATTCAGCCACCGGACGTGAAGCAGGACGAGTTCTTCCCGGTCCCCTCCGAGACCCACCACGGCACGGTCACCTGGTACGCCCCGATCAAGCTGGCCGACGGGGTCGACCCGGCCACGCTGGTCATCACCGGCAAGATCAACGCCCAGGCCTGCGAGAAGAGTTGCATCCGCCCGACCGACTATCCAATGACCGCGATGTTGGGCCCGGGTATGGAAGTACCCGAGCCGACGAAGCCCGAATCTGCCGCGAACAACGAGGCTCCGAAGACAGCGGACTCGATCGACGCGAGCGAATTGGCGGTGACTCTTGGCCTGGCGCTGCTGGGCGGATTGCTACTGAACCTGATGCCCTGCGTGCTGCCGGTGATCAGCCTGAAGCTCCTTTCCTTCCTGGAACAGGCGGGCGAGAGCCGATCGCGCGTGCTGGTCCTCAATCTCTGGTACGTTGTCGGACTGATGTCGGTCTTTCTGTTGCTTGCCGGGCTCAATGCGTACTTCGGCTACTCGTGGGGCGAGCAGTTCACCTTGCCCTGGTTCAAAGTGGCGCTGACGGCGCTGGTGTTTGCCATGGCACTGAGTTTCTTGGGGGTCTGGGAGATCCCCATCCCGGGGTTCGTCGGCAGCGGACGCGCCGGCCAGTTGCAGAGCAGAGAAGGAGCCGACGGGGCCTTCTTCAAAGGCGTTTTCACGACCGTCATGGCGACTCCCTGCGCCGGTCCGTTCCTGGGGCCGCTGTTCGGCTTCTTGCTAGGTAAACCACTCTATCTGATCTTCGGCGTCTACGGGGCGATCGGACTAGGCATGGCCTCGCCTTACCTGCTGATCGGCATCTTTCCCGGGCTGCTCCGTGCGCTGCCGAAGCCGGGCGCGTGGATGGAGACACTCAAGCAGTTGATGGCATTCTTCCTGCTGGGTACGGTCGTCTATCTCTTCACGACGATGTCGACGAAGTACTTCATTCCCACATTGTCGCTGTTGGTTGGGTTGTGGCTGGCTTGCTGGTGGATCGGCCGCACCCCGCTAACGGCCAGTCAGGCCAAACGCACAACCGCTTGGCTGGGCGGCACCACAGTTGCCGCGCTGATCGGGCTATTGGCCTTCACCGTGCTGTTGTATGAGTCGAAGATGCCTTGGCAACCCTTCTCGCCGGCGGCGCTGGATGGTGCCCGGTCGGACGGAAAGACCGTGATGGTCGACTTCACGGCCGACTGGTGTCCTACTTGCAAGTGGAATCTGAAGATGGCCGTCGACACGCCGAAAGTACGCCAGTTGGTCGACGCCAACAGCGTCGTGCCCATGTTGGCGGACTGGACCGACGAGTCTCCAATGATCAAGCAGACACTCAACCGGCTTGGCCGCGACTCGATTCCCGTACTTGCGATCTACCCGGCCCAGCCCGTCGACGGCAAGGAGGTAATCATCCTCTCCGATCTGATCAGCGAGCGTCAGGTGCTCGACGCCCTGAAGGCTGCCGGACCATCGAAACCCACCCCTGCCGGGTTGTGAAACGACATGTACGATGGACCTCCGAGCCCGTTGAAAAGTCGAACGTCTCTGATTCGACGGGCTCGGAGGCCCATCGTACACATCGTCTCCATCGCGAGCAGTGCGAACCCCAAGAGGGGGGAGCGTGTCAGTTTGTTGACGCCCCCGTTTGACATCGACGCCCGTGCCGATAAAATACGAAGTTCCCCGACCGAATGGCCGACCTGGAATGGTGGGGTATGTTTTAGGTAGCGTCGGGCGCATAGATCAGGTGGTTTAGAGCGCGTCCCTGATAAGGAC